>JBDSFC010000577.1:0-4523 GCA_039919745.1 Bacteroidia bacterium
GGTGTTTCTTGCCGGTTTTTTTACAAGACTGTCGTTAGGCTTAATTTGACTGATAAGATCAACAGAGAGCAAAAAGAAAAGAGAATATAGAAATATGTTTTTCACCAGGCTAAAGTAACAATTTACCCGGAAAAAATAGTTTTGATTTTATAAATGGTTGGATTTTTGAGTCTGTTGGCTTATTTATCGTATCTATTATTATATCCCAGGGTGATGAAGAAAATCGACTTTCATTTAGTTATGATGATTTTTTACGGCCTTGTATTTATCTTTTGTTTGATAGCTGTTTTGCTAAACTAGGGTCAAGTATATTTTGAATTTTACATAAATTTTCGCCCCAACTAAAATCGGCTATATAAGACCTTATTTTAGATTCGTGTTTTTCGTAGGCCTTTTTAATTTCGTCAACTGTCATTTTATCATTAAAAACATGGCTTAAATCTATCAATATATAGGGGCTTGATTTAGATAATCCTACAAGTCGTTTAACTTCAAAAACCTCTGCTTCAATATCCCATATCGCAGACATTAAACCAAGTTTAGAAATTAAATTATTATAATCTTTATGCATATTTGCCGCGGCCTCTTCAGACACTTCAACATATTTTATATGGGCGTGTTTATCAAAATCTTCGTCTGGCTTTGCTTTATGCATAGCATATCGATGTAGTGCTTCTAATTCTCTTGATGAAGAATAATAGGCGTTTGACATAATACTTTGACACAAGGCCAGCATTTCGTACCTTAACTTTAATATACTATCTTGTTTTTCCTTTCTTTTTTGAGATCGCATAGTTGCATATACGGTAAAAAGAACAAGCGCAACGCTTCCAATCATTTCTAATACTTTTGTTTTTATTTCACTATCTGTCATAATATAATTTTAATAACTACAAAGAACGCTATTGAAACATAACGTCTGATTATATCTTTTACACAAAGTATTACGAGTTCAATTCACACAGGAGCGTAAGAAAGAGCGTCTGCAAAGATTAAGCCTGAACGTTTTTGTTCATGGCTAATCGTGTGGCTATTTACCCAACGGGCAAGACGATAGTCGCAGACATAACGTTAATTATGTAATTTTTGTTCTCTAAGAGCGTTTGAATTGAGGGATGTAAAAATTATATAATTCTACGTTATGTTACAATAGCTTAGGCTGTGAGTAAGCGTAGGGTTGGGTTTGAAGAGGGGAAAGTCCCTATCTAAAGATAGAGTAATTTAAAAAGATTCCATTTTGGCAGCCTGATTTATATTATTTCCATTCCCGTTTACATTAAGTTGCACCATCGTACTCAGGCTTGTTTCTTTTTTTTGAGTTGGATTCAACAATTCTCTAATCTGATCCTTAGTTATTCTTGTTCCATTGTATGTTGGCATTACAGAATATCTACCACAATCCGGATTATTTGATTTAGGTTTTACCTCTTGTGGTTACAAGAAAGGTTTATAAACATTTAATTGTTCTTTAAATAAGTGATAAGAGGTAATAAGTGATTGATTTAAGGTTATATTTGATTAACAATTTTTTATATCTTTAATGATATTTAAAGTGTATCTTTGCGTCCCTTAAAAACTAACTTATTAGTTAAAAGATTTTATGCAGTCAAATAAAATACTATCAATTATAGCAATCGGACATTGGAATCGAAGAATATTTACCCCTACATGGATAAAAAATGTCGTATTAGAATTACCAGAAGATAAAGAAGTTCAAGGGATTTTGAACATGGAAGATATGGATTGGGGATTTAAATATGAGAAAATAACTGTATTGCCAAAGAATGCTTCAATAGAAATAAAAATAGAGGGAGAGGATGAAAAAGATATTATTTATGGAACAAAGATTTTAAATAAGATTTTACAAAACCTTTCACATACACCAATAAAAGCATTAGGGTTTAATGTTATTTGTAATTTCAATATATCGGAAACTAATCCATTGTTGGAAGCTGTAAAGAAAAGTAATGTAGGTTTTGGGAATTTTAAATTACATCAAACAACACATTTATTACAAGCAAACAATTACACTATTAGAATATTATCAAGTACAGAATCACTAGGCTTTAAAGTGAATTTTAATTTCCAATATATAGGTAAACCGCCACTTTTTGATGATGATATTTTTGTTACTCATATTAAACAAATAGATAAAATTTTAGAAAATGGAAACATATAACATATTTAATTCTGATGATGATATTGAAAGATTCATCTCTTCTAAAAGTGATACGCTTACTACAAAAATATTTGATGTACACAAAGGACAATCGAATGTAACAATAATTATTTCAGTCGATGATATTAAGAAAATTGCAGGAACATTTTCTTACTACTCATTTATTCAAGATAAAAAAGAAAGATTTTATATAACTGGAATAAAAAATTTACAAAAAAAAACAAATTTTCTACAATTATATATTCAACATTGTGAAAAGCAAATTAACGATGAAGAATACGAAAACGAATTAACTAAGCATCCTGAAAATTATGTTATTGATATTAAGGAAATAGAGGATGTTAATGATGTTGTGTTATTGAGCAAAATAATAGACAAAATTGATGTTAATATGACTTTAGATGAAGCCAGCGAAATGTTTTCAATTGACACAAGGTGTATCCGAAAAAGTTTCAACCAATTAGCGGAATAATTTTATGACACAAGTATATGGTGCGCACGAAAGTATCGAGTCTATGAGTGCAAATATTGCAGCTAAAAAAATTACACCAAGTTCTCCTCAAAATCATCCTATTATTGGTCTTTGCATTAAATATTTATGTTCAAGAGATGGTTTTGCTGAAATAACAAAAGAGTTGAATCCTAAAAAAGCACAAATAAACGAACATTCAAAAATTAATATTGGCGATAGAGTTGCGGCCAATTCTTTTTATGTACTTGTCAAAGGATTTAAGAAGAAAGAAATTGGTTTCGGTGGAAGATTTTCAGGGTCGCATAATTGTAATTGTTTTACAACACATACTGAATATACTTATGCGGAAATTCAGGTGCCATATTCTTGTGGGCTAAAAATCATAGCTGAATTGCCGAAAAATTTCATCTCCCCCATAAAACAACTTACTAAGAAAAAGGATGCTAATATTTAAATTCCTTTAAGGCTAAAAATGATATTAGTTTTTATCTAAAAAACACCTACTGCCAGCAGTAGGTGTTTTTTATAATAATTCGTTGGATTTATTCTGCTTTTTTGATAAATGTTTGTGGATTCATTATAGGAAGTGGCGCGCCTTCTGCAATTGTACCTCTTGTTTTTTCAAAAAGCATTCCCCTTGTTGTTGACAAAGAAACACCAATTAAAGTAACAATTAAACCTTCATTTTTAGGGTCTTTAAATTTCCAAATTTGCTCATCTGGTGTTGATTCCATAAACGATTCAAGATTCTTTGTGGAATAAACAAATACAAATTCTGAATCAACGATTTTCTCTTTAGTTTCTTTTACTACAATTTCCGATTTAATGAAAACAAGAATCAAACTTTCTTTTATATTATATCTTATAACAGGGGTTATGTTATAATCAAATAAAATATTGTCAACATTAACTATTTTTATTTTAGGTAACGTATAAGCGTATCTATTAACTTGTATAGATTTAAGCGCATACTCTATTAAATTCGTAGGTTGATTTTGCTTTTCCATATTAATTAGGCCGCCATACCATAACTATTATCTTCAGGTACTAATTTTGCCCAATTTGCTTTGCTAAAATCAGGCTTATCTACTTCTGAAGAAGATGCTTCTAAACTAGCTTTAATTGTAGATGCCGAAACATTTTGATTTGAAACAATACCATTGCTTAATTCAATAAATGATTCGGAAACTGAGATTAATGTTATACCTAAAGCGTTCTCAATTTGACAAATAGTTTTAAGCGTCAAGTTTTCTTGACCTTTAACAATTTTGTTAATTTGCTGAGGCTCTATATTTAATTTTTCAGCTAATGCTTTTTGAGTCATATTAAGTTTTTTAAGCTCAGATAGAATTTTTATAGCAATAGTTTGAGAATGTTCCAACCAAAATTTATTTTCTTTTCTAAATTTGGCTTTCTCTTTCCAGTCAGATGTGTCTTTAGAAACTAAATTTTTGAGTTTATTTTTAATATTTTCTTCCATTTTAATGTTCGTTTAAAAAATCTTTTAACGCATCTAGATCATTAATTACTCCTTCGCTTTTTAGATAATTCACGCACCTTTTAAATTTATCAAGTTCAGTTTTTGTGTGTTCTGCTTGATTCATCCTTTCGGTTAATTTTATTGCGCCCCCTGTAATTACATAAACATTCGTGCCAAGTTTTATAGCGTATATTCTTAACCAAGTATTTTCTCTTAAATTGTTCTGTCCATAGGATTTAAAACAAAATTCATATGAAATTCCATTATTACTTAATGGTTTGAATATGTTTTCAAATTCATTAGGTTCACTATCAATATCAACACATTCTGCTAAATCAAAAATTTTTTGTTCAAATTTTTGAGCGTCAGTTAGCGTCTCTTTGACTGCTTGT
>JBDSFC010000628.1:0-4497 GCA_039919745.1 Bacteroidia bacterium
TACCAATACTTGCTGCTTTTGCTGTGTACTTTCCATTACCATTATTAGCCAGAGATGATCCGCAACCGGTAATATTCACAACAAGGTCGGTTGGTGCAACACCTGCGGCAGAAACCGTTAAAGGATTATCCACACCAATATACATCACGTTCATTTTATCAGGACTAACTGCTACTGCGGAGTTTGCTACCACATATTCGTTCTTATATCTGTAATATTTATAAAAGCCGTCCCGACCTTTTAACTTTATCCAACCGTTAATTTCCTTATGCCCTGCTGTACTTGTTGGCAAACTGATCTTACCGTTACCATTATCAATTGGCAGAATAACGCCACCGTTAATAGGATTTCCGGTTAGGGTATCAATATCACCAAGAATAAACTCCAGGTTATCTTTTTTAAATTCACTCGATGAAGCCGTTAAAAAAACATCAGCAGTAAAAGGTGTGCCTGCCTGTACATAACTACTCACAGGTATAATTCGCGCATTTAACACGTCAAATTTAAGATTTTGTTTTCCTGCCGCATCAGCAAACGTACTTACCATTTCAGATTCAATACTTCTGACATCACTCTGCATCTTTGATAAATTAGTAATAACACCGGCCAAAGGCATGTTATAAAAATTCTTGATCTCCCACGAAATTGCTTTACCTTCTTTATCTTTATAATTATCATGTGGTGTAAATAATTTTATCTTATCTTTTAATACATGGTAATCTTCAGGAGTTAGAGCAAGGCCTTTTTTATCTTTCATACCATCGATCATTTTATTCAATTCTGTTGTCAATCCTTCGATACCATGCCTTAGTTCTCTTGCAGAATATTTTGTCTCTGCAGGTTTTGTTTCATCCGGTCCAATTAAAAGATAAGTTGGCTTATCAAAATTATCAAGACTTTCTATCCTTGACAGTTTCATTGTATCAGCTCCTTTTACATCTTCCGTATATTGTTGTATGTTTTGTTTGATTGTAGTTATATAATCAAATGTTTTTTGCGATAATTGGGTTACTTCTTTTGCTTTTAAATAATAAGGTTCTGCCTCATGTTTTCCTTTTTGAATGGCGTCTTCAAAAGCGTCCATTATCTTTTGCGTGTTAGCAGTATAATTTAAATTTGTGGTTTCAATACTTTCGTTGATGGTTACGAAACCTTGTAATACTTCTTTAGTAACATTGAGTGCCAGAAGACAAGTAAGTACCAAGTACATCATACCGATCATTTTTTGCCGGGGTGTTTCTTTTGCATTGCTCATAGTTTTTATTTTAGCGGGTTAATAAAACTATAAAGCCAAAAAAACAAAAATGATACAAACTTTATTCTTTTGAACAAGCTGTAACTTTTTTGAGTACTGAAGTTATTGTGGGGAAAAATTAACCCCAGAGACACAGAGATTATTACGAAGCGCCAAAGTCTATTCTTAAAAACTCTGGGTTCTCAGTGCGCTCTATGGTAAAATTTTGCATCCACTGTGGTAAACCTTACAGATCCATTTTAGAAAAATAATTCCAAACAGCATCTGAAGTAACAGGAAATGCTTTTATTTCCAATGGTTCATCTTTTATTGGATGAACGAAATTGATCTGGTAACTATGTAAATGAATAGAACCTCCATCATTAGTACGTGCAAAACCATATTTAAGATCGCCTTTTATCGGGCAGCCAATAGTGGAAAGCTGCGCGCGGATCTGGTGATGACGACCAGTATGCAAATTTATTTTCAGTAAATGATAATTATCTGATGACGCAATTAATTCATAATCCAATTCTGCCTTAAGTGCGCCTTCAACAGGTTTAACATGCGCTTTAGACGTGTTTGTTTTTTCGTTCTTGGAAATATAATGAATTAATTTATCTGAAATTTTTGGCGGTTTATTTTTTACAACCGCTAAATATGTTTTTTGAATTGTTTTTTCTCTGAACAATTCATTAAAGCGCGAAAGTGCTTTACTGGTTTTAGCAAAAATAATTAAACCACTCACAGGTCGGTCTAAACGGTGAATAACGCCACAGAAAACATTACCGGGTTTATTATCACGGATCTTTATAAAATTCTTTATTTTTTCGCTTAAAGGAAGATCGCCTGTTTTATCACCCTGCACAATTTCAGAAGGAAGTTTATTAACGATTATTATATGATTGTCTTCATAAACAATTTGTTCAGGCCAAATGGAAGTGCTATTTATTTTTGTATTCACAAATTTATCGGATCCCGGTTTTTGTAGTTTTCTTTGCCGGTTTAAAGATAGAATTAAATTTATACTCTATGCCTTTTGATGGCGATAAAGCCGGAGATTGCGCGAGGTAACCAAAATTATTTATAAAAAAATAAGCTTCGTTACCGGTCACAAAATAATTGTCTTTTGCCGTTTTAGCAATAGACTTATCATAATTGTACCAGATAGTCCAGTTAAATTTTGGATTTGTTTTTAAATAATTTGTGTAGCTTTTTAAACTATCGTCAAGACAAACACTTACAAAAACAACTTTATCTCCAAACTTTTTTCGAAGAGCATCTATCTTTGGCATTTCGCGTAAGCTCTCTGTATTTTTAGTCGAGAAAAAATTAAGATAGACCCAGCGTCCTTTAAGTGAACTCAAGACTCCCATTGTACCATCTTTTGCCCTGGCAGTAAACCCTGGAGCCAAAGAACCTTCCTGCATTTTATTAAAATAAGTAAGCATGGAAGCGGCAATTTTTTTATGCTGTTTAATTTTTGTTTTTTGTTGTAGTTGTGAAACAACCGTTGCCACAGCATCCGGAACAAAATCAGAATTGAAATAAAAATCCCAGAGGTTTTTTAGAATAACCAATTCACGTAATGAATCTGTTTTTAAAAATTTATCTCCTTTTAAAAAATCAGTTAAAAGATCATAATCTGCTTTTACATTAATAATATTATAAAGTGTTTGCCCTTTTTGTGAAGAAGCGTAAGTATTTAAATACCCTTTAAAACAGGTATTAAAAAACTGCATGTATTCGTAATGGTTGTATTGTATTGGTTTATTAATGATATAACCGTTTATCAAATAATTCTCACCACGCGAAACGCTTGCGTTCACAGAAGCGATCGAATACTCTACATAATTTAAGAAATAAGGGTTGTTAATTTTTTGGTAGCGTTTATCACAGATCTTTTTTAATGTATCTGCCCTTTTAAACATCATTGGCCTGGATAAAAATTTACCATCCTTTGGGTCAAATAAGTCATTGAATTGTTTTTGAAAATCGAAAGTGAGAACATTCAATTCAGTTGTATCTGTTCCAATTATGCCAATATCAAGAGGCAATTCAGCGTCATTATTATAATCAAGATCTTTTTCTAATTCAGGAATGGTTATACCATACACAAAATCAGGCTGCACATATAATTTAGCAATAACATTATTGATAGTTAAAAAAACAGGTTGTGTAAAATCAGATTGAAAACGAAGTTCAAAATAACCATCGCTTTGAATCGTATCCTGGTCTTCTTTTTGTCGTGTATTCGTAATAAAATCGGATAATGTATTTGCCAGGATGATCTTACCGGCAAATTGTTTATGCGCTTTGCCTTTAATTGTAACATTCTGCGAAAAACCTTTACTAAGGATCAAACAAAAAACTAAATATTTAAAAATGGAGTTAATTTGTATATAACGTTACTTAAGGAAAAAGATACTTTTTAGTTTTCTACGTGATTGATCGTAAACATATCCTTATAATTATCTGCCAGTGCCTTGCCTTGTGTACCGCTTGCAATTACATAATAAGAATTGAGATCAATTACCGAAGTATTATTAAAGATCTTATTAATATTTACATCATAAAAAACTTTTGACTGTTTGTTTTTTTGCAGGCTTAATTTGGTTGACAAATTAAATGTACATGTACGCAAACAATTATCTTTTCCGGAATAACCTCCAACGTGCATAGCATAAGGTGCGCCTGATGCAGAATTAAGTGTTTGAAATTGTCCTTCCAGCTTAAAAAAGATGTATCCTGTACTCCACCCCCAAAACATAAGTGAATCAGGGCAAAGGTCGCCGGTTTGTGCGCCGCTTACATTTCTTATACTATCTACACCAATCGTAAATTCTATTTGGTTATAACTTCCTTCAGGTAAGCCGGAAACTGTAAATGATCTTGCACCTTCAAGATGTTTAATAACATGGTAACTCTCTACTTCCGAAAAAACAGAATCATCATCGCGTTTTACTTTTATATTGCTGATATAATAATTAAACCGTGTAACCGTATAATTATCTCCGTTCGTATTTACATACCAGGTGGAATTAGGAATGAGTGGTAAATTATCGGCTAATGCGCTAAAATTAAATACAGCATTTGTTTTAGAATTTGCCGATACGGGTGTTTCTGTTTTAGGATCAACTACCGGCTCTATTTTTTGATCTTTTTTACAAGACAAAAAAAGCAAGGTCGTTAAACTTAAAGTGATGAATGTTTTTATTTTGAACATATTCAAATTTACAAAAAAAAATGGCTTATGGAACCGG
>JBDSFC010000040.1:0-3500 GCA_039919745.1 Bacteroidia bacterium
GGGGTAAAAGATATCGGAAAAAAGTATGGTTTCCAGTCTGTTTGTTACGGGCATGCCGGCGACGGAAACCTACATGTAAATATTATTAAAGGTGAGTTAAGTGACGAGGTTTGGGATAATGATCTGCCAAAAGGAATTACCGAAATATTTGAATTGTGCAAAGCGTTAGGAGGAACTATTAGTGGCGAACATGGGATTGGGTTGGTGCAAAAAAGTTATTTGCCGATCGTTTTTTCTCCATATCATTTAGAGTTGATGAAAAATATTAAAAAGGTATTTGATCCTAATTATATTTTAAATCCTGGTAAGATCTTTGATTAAAAAGGATTGATCAAATATATTTTGTAATTGAAAATAATTTTGTAATTTCAATCTATAATTAAAACTTTAATAAGATCACATGAAAAAATATTTATTTATTTTATCGTTTTCATTTGCCATTTTTGGTGTTAACTCACAAACTGCTAAGCGCTCATGTGGCAGTGAAGTGCCTGATGATGGCTGGAATAATTGGTTTAATGCCAAAGTAGAAGAATTTAAAAAAGGCCAAACTTTTCTAAAAGGCCAAAGTGTTAATTATAGCATTCCGGTTATCTTTCACGTTATTCACGGTGGACAAAGTGTTGGTACTTTTCCGAATATTTCTCAATCACAAATAAATTCTCAAATAACCGTTTTAAATCATGATTATGCGGGTACTGGTTTTAATGTGTCGAATCTTTCTTCAACGGGCTTCGCGCAATCATTGGTTGCTAATTGCAATATCACTTTTTGTTTGGCGCAAAAAAATCCGGCAGGCGCAACTTTAGGGGAAGCAGGAATCGAAAGGTTAAATTATACAACTAATTCATGGGCAGATCCAACTTCATTTACAACTGTAACAAACTTTAGAAATTATATCGAAGGTACGATCAAAGCAAATACCATTTGGGACCCTACACGTTATTTAAATATCTGGATCACGGATGTTAATTCTGCTGTTGGTCTGTTGGGTTATGCAACTTTTCCTTCCGGTACTTCATTATCAGGTTTATCAAGCGGTTTAGGAACAGCAACCACTGATGGTGTGTGGTGCTGGAGCAAAGCAGTCGGTGATGTTGGAACGGTATTCAGTCCTTATGACCTTGGTAGAACAGCAACCCATGAAATTGGCCACTGGCTTGGTTTACGTCACATATGGGGCGATGCAAACTGTGGTAATGATTTTTGTAACGATACGCCAACACAACAACAGGAAAATACAGGGTGCCCTACATTTCCAAGTGTAACCTGCTCTAATGGTGCAAACGGCGATCTCTTTATGAATTTTATGGATTATTCGAATGATGCCTGCATGTATATGTTCACGAATGATCAGAATACACGTATGCAAACAGCGATGTCTAACTGTCCTTTCAGAACGCAATTAACGGCAAGCTCAGCTACGTTATGTAGCGGAAGTCCTGTTGCCTGTTCTTATACAGTAAGTAATTTTACAAATACAGATACACTTGCAAACCCTTTAGGCTTAAGGCGAGCTACTGCGAGCGCAGGTGATCCCGGTTGTATTTTAGGCGCTGGTAAAGCGGGTTACATTTCAGGCACAAATTGTTTTGGCGATCTTGAAAAAGCAGAATTTATTAGCGCATCAAAATACGCAAGTGCAACTAACCCAGTAATTAGCGGTGTAGTGGTTTTATTTTTTAATTATACAGGTGTAGGAACAGATGGAACAGCTAATGTGGATATGAAAATTTACAATGGAGCTTCTGCTACATCAACTCCAGGTTCTTTAATCGGTTCAACAACTTCTAATTTAAGCACAATAGCTGCTTCAACTAATACCACAAGCGTAAGTTATTGCGGTAATCCTGGTCTTGCATTTGGTGTACCGGTAATTATGCCTTATAAATTTACCTTCTCATCTCCTATAAGTGCGCCAACTTCAGGTGGCTTTTTTGCATCGGTAACTATTCCAAATACTTCTGGTGATACAGTTGTTGTTTTTGATAAATTAACAGGAACAAGTAATACTGCATGGGAAAAGTGGAGCACCGGGGCATGGCATGATATGAAATCATCATGGGGCGGATCGCGTAATTTTAATTTAGCGATTTTACCAATTATTGATTGTGCTACAGGTGTAAAAGAAAATTCTTTTTTAAACAGTGCGGTTAATTTATATCCTAATCCCTCTAATGGTAATTTTAATATCATTACAACATTTGCTCACTCGCAAAGTATTGATGTAACAGTTTATAATATGTTAGGTCAGCCTGTTTATTCAAATAAATTGAATAATGTAACACAAAATGTTTACGAAGTTGATCTGAGCAACCAATCTGGTGGGGTTTATTTAGTTGAAATAAATAATGGTACTGAGAAGATTGTGAAGCGAATGGTGTTGAGTAAATAATTTTAATCAAGCACTTTATCTTTCATATACTTCCGCCACTTATCTAAAACGGCTTGCATATCAGCAGGGATCTCGCTGTCAAAAAATAATTTTTCGCCGGTAATAGGGTGCGTAATGCCCAATGTTTTAGCATGTAATGCCTGGCGGGGCAATAGTTCAAAACAATTTTGAATAAACTGTTTGTACTTTGCCGTATTTAATCCTTTTAAAATAATATCGCCACCATATTCATTGTCATTAAACAACGGATGTCCGATGCTTTTCATGTGCACACGAATTTGGTGCGTGCGCCCTGTTTCTAATTTACATTCAATAAAAGTAACATAACCAAAACGCTCAATTACTTTATAATGTGTTACAGCATGTTTGCCTTCTTCGCTACCCGGAGGAAAAACATACATTTTTTTTCTATCCCTTGGGTCGCGACCAACATTACCAACAATGGTTCCTGCATCTTCTTTTAGATCGCCCCAGCAAATAGCAATGTATTTTCTATCCATGGTGCGGTCAAAAAAATCTTTTGATAAACGCGTCATGGCAAGATCTGTTTTTGCAATGATAATAATACCGGAAGTATTCTTATCAATACGATGAACTAATCCCGGACGTTCTAAATACAGATCGTTATTTAATTTTGTTTTTGTTTTTGGTAAATTTTTAAAATGAAAAGCTAAAGCATTTACTAATGTACCTGTATAATTTCCGTAAGCAGGGTGAACCACCATGCCGGGTTTTTTATTGATCAATACAATATAATCATCTTCAAAAGTAATATCTAAAGGTATGTTCTCTGGTAGTACTTCAATATCACGTGGAGGCACGGTAAGTACGATAGAGATCTCATCAAAAGGTTTTATTTTGTAATTGGATTTTACGGATTTGCCATTTACCAAAACACGTCCTTCATCACAAGCAGTTTGAATTTTTGTACGGGTAGTATGCGCTACGCGGATCATGATAAATTTATCAATGCGCATAGACACTTGTCCTTTTTCGACTTTTATATTGTGATGTTCGTAAAGGGTTTGTTCTTCTTCGCCACTTAACTCTTCCGGCTCTTCCTCAAAATTAGACATGATGCTTAGTGCTGAATAATAATTTTATG
>JBDSFC010000042.1:0-7511 GCA_039919745.1 Bacteroidia bacterium
GATTCTAATTTAACAATAATATTTAGTTTAAATGAGGCTAATGTTTCAGGGATGTAGAACTAGTTCCACATTAAAATGGGTGTTTTGTTTTAATTGAATAATTTTAAAGTAGTTAAAAACTGGCATAATATTTTAAGAGATGTAGGTATTATTAACAATTAAAACCTATAAATTATGTTACGATGGTCTGTTATATTTTTAGTGATCGCATTGATTGCAGCTCTTTTCGGATTCACCGGTATAGCTGCAAGTGCAGCGGGTATTGCAAAAATTTTATTTTTTGTATTCCTGGTATTATTCGTGCTTGCCTTATTAGGTTGTGCTTTTTTAGTTAAAAAGAAGTAAACCTCATTTTAAATCTTTAAAAAACGTCGTTACGTATTTACGTAACGACGTTTTTTATTTTAATAACCGTTTGTTCAAAAAAAAACCTCCAAATTTGGAGGTTTTTTTAACTTTTATGCTTTTTTTATTCTTTTACAAAACGTTTTGTAATTGTTTTGTTATCTGTAAGATTGGTTATTTTAATGAAATAACATCCGGTTCCTAAATTAGAAACATCAAATTTATTTAAAGTATTGTTATTTGAATTTACTAAAATTGTTCTTCCTGTAATATCAGTTAATTCATATTTATAATCATCTGTAGAATTAACTAACTTGATGTTAACAGCATCTTTAGTTGGATTAGGGTAAACCTCAATACCGGCTAATTTTGAAAGCTCCTTTACTTTTAATGCCTGGGCATCTTCAGTTACGGCAAAGGGACTTAATGAAGTTAAGTTTGTTCTTGACATTTGGTAAGTGTTATTTGGACCGGCAGTTGCGCTGCTTGTTGTTGCAATATCCCATGAGTTAGAAGTGAAATGACTTAGATAAGCATTGTTTCTGTTGAACCCATTAACTTCAGCAGCAGCTACCCAATCTACAGTAAGGTTAGTATTTATGTTTGAAACATCTGAGTGAACAAACCAGGTTCTGTCAACTACTTTTAAAGTTTGTGAATTTACAAACCCTGAAGTTCCACCGCTTAATACGGTACTCATAGTTCTTACACTAAACGTGCCGGTTGATGCTGATGAGTTTTGTTGAACATGTGCAGGTGAATAATTAGCCATTGTTCCTACAGGAAAAGTAACAAATGGAGCACCTGCAGTAACATTCATAATCAGAGATCCTGAATTGTTTCCTGATGTTACAATATATTTAGTGTCATCGTAACCAGTAATAGAAGCAGCTGACATTAATTCAACATCACCATTCATTAAAGCAATTTTTCCCTTAATAAAACCTAGTTCATTGCTAATGGTTAATTTTGTTCCTATAACAATTACCGGATTTGTTCCACCTAAATTAAGTTTTAACTTACTTAAAGATTGATTCGCTGAACTTGAATTATCAAAGAACAAAGTATCATTTGTTACTGAAGTTAAATTTAAGTTTAATTCTGAGCTATTGCTTCCAATAAATGTTGCATTAGAATTTTGTGAAATAGTTCCGTTAAGCAATAAGTTTTTACCATTTAGATCAAGGCTTCCTTTAGTCATGTTTAAGCTTCCGCCGATCATTGTGCTATTATTTAGGACAACTTTGTTTGTACTTGAAGAATAATTTACGGTTACGTTATTTAAGCCGGTACCGCTTAATTCAGTTCCTGAACTTGCATTAGTGCCTCCCATATATTCAACATTGTATGCTGCAGTACCTGTAAAAGAACCAGTATTTAATGATAAAGTTCCTTTTTCAACATGCGCAGTACTTGCTGCATTCATCGTGATCATACCCCCGGCCTCAATACTAAAGATGCCATCCATAAGATTTAAATGACCGGCAACTGCAAGAGGGCTACCAATTTTTGCCATTCCGTTTGGAGTTCTGTTAATAGTAATATTGTTAATAGATGATCCGGCATCAAAAAACAAATAACCAGTTAAAAAACCTGAACCTTCAATGATCAGATCCGATGAAGCATTACTTGAAAAAATACTTCCGGGATTTACTGAAAGGTTACCTTTTAATGTTAGTTGTTTGCCATTCAATACAGCCTTACCTGAATTCATATGAACATCTCCGTTAACAATAAGATTATTATTTAATGTAACAGTTTGATTGTTATTGTTCATGTTAAGATAAAGATGTTGCAGTGTTACTGTATTTAATTCAATACCTGTTGTTTTATTAGTTCCAACATACATAGCGTTATAAGCATTACTTGAATTAAAAATACCACCACCAATGGTAATTGAACCATTATTTACTTTTGCAGTTGAATTTGATTGCATAGTAAGGTTAGCATTTGTGTTTAATAGGATATTGCCGCTTTCAAGATATAAAGTATCCGCTATATTAACAATTGCTGCAAGCCCTAAAACAGTTGTTGAATTGATCAACTGCTTTAAATTTAAGCTACCTGAAAAAGAAGAGGTGCCAAGGGTTGTGAACATAATTTTATTTACCGAAATAGTTCCGCCGCCTGCAAGGGCACCTTGTGTCATTGTAATTCCGTTACTTGTAGTATTAGATAAAGTACCATTTACAGTTAGGCTATTAAGAATGCCTGCAAATGTAACATTAGCATCTAAAGTAACGGTTATACCAGAAGGTACGGTAATGTTTTGATTAGATACTGTACTTGTTGGAACAAGGCCTAATGACCAGGTAGAAGCGCTACTCCAGTTTCCTGAAGTAATAGCGGTAAAATCTGCACTAGCAGTTGTTGAGAAAAATATTCCCAAAGTTGCAACTGCTATTTTTAAGTTTAATAATTGTTTTTTCATATTATTTGTTTTTGATTTATAAATTATTTGTTTTACAACTAATTAAAAAATTGTGCCAACCTCTCGAAGTATTGGTAAACAGTAAGTTGTAGAAGTTAATTGTGGATTATTATGAGTATGTTTTTACTCAGCGGGGCTAACCACGACTGGAAATAAAACAAAAAAAGGGTCATTAAATTAATAATGACCCTTTCTTATAAACCTTAAAAAAATTATTTTTTCTTATCTGCGTTTGTTTTAAGACCCCAAATTTCAACATGTGCTTTTACATCTTTACGATTTGGAAGTGTTTTATAAACGAAAATAATTTTCTTTATACTACGTTCGCCACCATTTAAGTCGATCGACTTACTTTGTCCCGCAGCTTTGATAGGGAAGTTAACGGATACCTTTTGATTATCGCCGCTTTCATAAAAAACCTCAATATCAATAAGGTCAATTGGCGCATCGTCTACTTTAAATATTAATGCGGCAAATTTATCAGCCCCAACAACAGAAACTTCGTCACGATCTTTACCAAAATCAACAGTAGTTTCACCAATCTTATGCCATCCTGTTTTATCGCTTAATACAACTTTTGTTTGAGCGATCCCTGAATTATTTAATCCTGCTACAGCAAGGAATAAAATAAATGCTATTTTTTTCATTTTTCTCTTTTTTTTAGTTTGTGAATATAATCTTGTTTATGGGAATTACATGCCACAGTAACAATGATCAAAGAAATTAATATGGAAAGAGATATTTACTAACGTTTGTGGGATTTACGTACACAAAAGGCGAAACAAACGCCACATTTATTTTTTTATAAGAAATAAAAACTACTGGCATAAAGTTTTCAATATAGAAGCTATTAGATTATCTGTTATGGTTGGATTTCTTAAGTAATACGAAAAAAACCAAAAAACTTTAAATAGCACATGCTAAAAAAGGAAAACAGAATATCAAAAAACAAAGCCCCCATTAAACCGGGGGCTTTATTTATTCTTTAAAAAAAGTTATAATGAAGAAGACAATACTCCGGTCAAACAACAATTATGAGTTGTTGTATTCAAGAAAATTTAAAATGATGTGTTTAGCTATTATCTATTGTATGGTTATTGCATTTGTTTGTTTTCATCAATCTTCAAACTCTATCACGCAAACTTTCTCAAAAAAGCAAATCCCGCAGAGTAAATTCAAGTAAAAACCTTCCTCCAAAACCTAACATTTTGTATTGTGTTGAGAAACCACGGGATGCTTCATCGAACTGGTGTGATGAAACATTGCAGATCGATCCGGGAAATCCTAATTTGGAAAAGATAGCTTATGTAATTATTTTTTGAATTTATCGTTTTCATTTTCAACTACTTAAAGCCTTAATTTTTAATTAAATTTTGAGGAAAAATAACGCTAGATTAGTATTCACAAGTTGAACGTTAAATTACTTTGGTTAGATAAAAATGAACGAGCGTAAAAGCATTAAAATTTATATTGCCGACGATCATGAAATGTTTGTGGAAGGAATTACCTTATCACTTGCAATAAATGGATTAGTTGAAGTTGAAGCGGGAGCAAATAACGGGATCCAATTAATAGAATTACTCGAAAAAAAATTAGTAGATGTTGTTTTGCTGGATATTAACATGCCCGAGATGAATGGGTTTGAAGCAGCGAAAATTATTGTAAAAAGATTTCCAGGAGTTCGAATAATTGCATTAAGTATGTTCCTTGAAAAAGAATATATAGAAGAGTTGATCCGGATTGGTGTTTCTGGATATATTCTTAAAAATACACGTATGCAGGAATTAGAAAAAGCGATCGTATCAGTTGCAGGGGGTGTAAAATATTTTAGTAATGATGTGGGCTTAAAATTATTAAATGCCCAAACCAATAATGAGTACGCCGAAAATTTATTAAACGATCAGCAATATCGTTTAACGGATCGTGAAATAGAAGTATTAAAATTAATAGTTCAAGAAAATACTACTCCCGAAATTGCCGAAAAACTTTTTATAAGTGTTTATACCGTTGAAACGCACAGGAAAAACCTGATTAAAAAGCTCAAAGTAAAAAACATCGCCGGGCTTGTAAAATACGCCGTGCAAAATGGTATAACCGGTTAATATTTTTCTATTATAGTTAAGCTCACAATTTTTTGGCGCTGATAAGTAAAATTATTAGCTTTATAGCATGTCAGTTACTGCTAAACCCTATTCTCAGGAAGAATTGTTGCTTTTGATCCGTAAAGGAGACCAGGCTACATTTAGCACTTTATACGACACTTATTCAGCAGTTATTTATTGTACCATTAGTAGATCAGGCTTAGATAATAAGGGTTGTGAAGAAATATTTCAGGCAACAATGATCAAAATATGGAAAAATATTTCAAATTTTGATCCGTCAAAATTGCGCTTTTTGGCCTGGATGCTGCTAATTGCAAGAACTACGACCGATGAGGCCCTTCAACTACAAAAACTTAACAAAAATTCTCAAATCCAAACAATAACCAATAACGTAATTAACAATAAGGAAGTGTTAACACTAATTTATTTTAAGGGCTATTCGTTAAACAAAGCTGCCGAAATTTTAAACGTTTCGATGGAAGAATTAAAAGTTAAATTAAAATTAGAATTCGATCAACTTAGAAGTTAATTAAATGAAAAGTTTAAATGAATACATAAATTCCGGTATCCTTGAAATGTACGTTCTTGGCTTAACTTCTGATGAAGAAACTTCTGAGATTAAAAAAATGGCTATTGACCATTCTGAAATTAACGATGAAATAGTTGCCATTGCAAAAGCCCTGATGTTATATTCTGAAGAAAGTGTTCCGGCCATCGATCCAACTGTCAAACCAATGATAATGGCTACTATTGATTACAGCGAACGTTTAAAAAATGGCGAACGTCCAACTGTGCCACCAATTTTAACTGAAGGAACAACTTTGAAAGATTTAGCTCCATGGTTAGATCGTAAAGATATGGCACTTGATGAAGAGCTGGAAGATTTTAAAATTAAAATTATTGGTCACCAGCCAAATGTTATGACGGCCATTGTCTGGATCAAAGAAGCAACTCCTTATGAAATTCATAATAACGAATATGAAAAATTCTTAATTATTGAAGGTACCTGCGATATTATTACAGATGAAAGCACCCATTCATTAGTTCCGGGAAATTATTTTTCTCTTCCGTTACATTTAGGCCATGTTGTAAAAGTTACTTCTAAAACGCCCTGCAAAGTAATATTGCAGCGTATTGCAGCTTAAGAGTACTTTATAAAGTTAATTACAAAAATTTCGAGTAGTTTTGAGATCAACAATGAATTAAATTTTATAGATTGATCATCTTACGGAAAATAATTAAGATCTTATTTTGGGCATTTATTGTTTGGCTTTTTGTGCGTACATTTTTTTTCCAAACCTTTTTGATCCCATCATCATCCATGCATGGCACATTGTTCGAAGGTGATTATGTGGTTATTAATAAATTAGCATACGGCGCACGAATGCCAAATACACCTTTATCAATTCATGTGGGTGGGCAAAAAAAGTTTTTGGATTGGATACAATTACCTTACCTGCGTTTTTTTGGTTATGATAATATTAATAGAAATGATGTGATCGCTTTTAATTATTCTTTAACCGACGAATTACCAATTGATATCAGGGAAGAATATATTAAACGCTGTGTTGCTGTGGCGGGAGATACATTAAAGATAATTAATGGCAAAGTTTATGTTAATTCAATTTTGGACGAACCAATAACAATTTATAAAAATTACAGTGTAGTAAGCGATCAAACTATTGATACGAATACTCTGCAACGTTTAAACATTCTGAAAAATTCTTCAACTGAAAATAAAAAGTATAATTTTTTTATGAGTTCTGCACAAGCTGATTCACTTTATAAATTAAGCTATATAAAGTCTATTACTGTTCAACCATTTTCTAAAGAGTATTATCATCCATCTGTGTTTCCAAATTATTCTTTTGTTAAATGGAATTATGATTTTTTCGGTCCGCTTTATATTCCACACGAAGGCGATAGTATTTTATTGGATAAAAATAATTTGGCTGTGTACCAAAGAATAATTGAACGATTTGAAGGTGCTAAGATTACTTTTAAGGATGAAAATGTTTTTGTAAATGATAAGATAAGCGCATACTATACCTTTGCTCAAAATTATTATTTTGTTATTGGCGATAACCGTTATAATTCAATTGACTCCAGGAATTGGGGTTTTATTCCCGAAAGCCATATTATTGGTAAAGCAGCTTTTGTTCTGCACTCATCTCAAAATTCAGGAAGAAATTTTTTGAAGGTCAAATAATAAACAGCTGATTCCCAGTTGTATAAAATTCAATCTAAAAAATCTAAACCCTCTTTAATGCCGTATATCATAATATAACTAATCCTGTTAAAAAAATGAAAAAATCTACTAAAACGATACTAGGTATAAGCTGTGTGGTTGCTGCGGCAATTACATTTTATGCCTGGGATTCACAGAAATCACTCCAGGCTTCGAGCCATAGGGAGGCGCCGCTGATCGCGAACGATCCGCTGGCCGATAACACGGACCTTTATGCATTCCGTAGTCCGGATGACACTAATAAGATCACCATTGTGGCGAGTTATATTCCGGTTGAATTACCTCAGGGAGGACCTAATTACTATTCTTTTGGTACAAACATCCGTTATGAGATCCATATCGAGAACGATGGTACAACAGGTGATGATATTACGTATCGTTTCAC
>JBDSFC010000049.1:0-9390 GCA_039919745.1 Bacteroidia bacterium
CCGGAAAAAAATATATTTTAAAATTCTCTTATTTAGGTTATGCCGATCTTTTTAAAACGATTGATGTAACAAATGAATCGGTAAATTTTGGAAAACTCACATTAAAAGAAACTGCGCAAAACCTTTCAGAGGTAGAAGTAAAAACAACACAGATCAGGGGCGAGCAAAAAGGAGATACTACGCAATTTAACTCAGATAGTTTTAAAACTAATCCGGATGCTTCAGCCGAAGACCTTCTTAAAAAATTACCGGGTGTTACTTCAGATAATAATGGCGTAAAAGTAAATGGCGAAACTGTACAAAAAGTTTTAGTGGATGGCAAACCTTTTTTTGGTGATGATCCAAATGCCGCATTAAAAAATTTACCGGCAGATATTATTGATAAGGTAGAGATCTTTGATAAAATGAGTGACCAATCTGCTTTCAGTGGATTTAACGATGGGAGTCAACAAAAAACGATAAACCTTGTTACCAAAAAAGGCAAGAACGTTGGTTATTTTGGAAAAGTATACGGTGGTTACGGCACAGATGATCGATACAATGGAGGCGCTACAGTAAATAGTTTTAATAACAAACGCCGTGTTTCTTTATTATTACTTTCAAATAATATTAACCAACAAAATTTTAGTTCTTCAGATATTACAGGTGCTATGGGTAATTCCGGACAAAGTTCCGGCCGTAGCGGCGGCGGTCCTGGCGTTGGCGGACAAGGTGGTTCGGGAAGTTTATTAACCGCGCCACAAAACGGAAATACAGCAACACAATCTGCCGGATTAAATTATAGCGATACCTGGGGTAAAAAGGTAACGGTTTCGGGGAGTTACTTTTTTAATTATACTGATAATAAAAATCAATCGTCTATTGTTAGAAATTATTTTACCGAAGATAAATTAGTATATAAACAATATAACAATGATGAGAATAAGAATATCAATCACAGGGCAAACCTTAGGTTAGAATATGCAATTGATTCTGCCAATAAATTAATTATCACACCAAGCATTAATTTCCAGGATAATAAAGCCAAAAGTATGCTGGCTGCAACAAATACAATTTTAGATGGTAATTTTTTAAGTAACACAAATACCAATTCTTCAAACAATAATCTTGGATACGATTTTTCGAATGGCATTTTATTTCAACATAAATTTGGTAAAAGAGGCAGAACGATCTCTTTGAATTTAAATACACAGTTAACAGAAAAAAATAATGACGGCTCTTATTTTTCGGTTAATAATTATGGTGATACTATTACAACCTGTCTTGATCAGAAATATGATACATATAGTAATAGTAAAAAGATTTCCGGAAGTCTCTCATACACGGAACCATTAAACAAAAACACGCAACTACAGTTTAACTACAGCCCCTCGCATACGGAGGCTTTGTCCAATAAACAAACAAACGATTACGATTCTATTATGCATGATTACTCTCATTTTGATAATGCTCTTTCAAATAAATATTCAAATGTTTACGAAACACAAAAAGGCGGTATCAGTTATAAGTATCAAAAAGAGAAATTAAATTTTAGCTTTGGTACCGATGCCCAACAATCTACTTTAACAGGCCAGCAAACATTTCCTATTGCCTTTGCCATTAATAAATCATTTCAAAATATTTTACCAAATGCGCAAATGAATTATAAGTTCAGTAAAAGCAAAAACCTGCGTATAAATTACCGTACCTCAACAAACATTCCAAGCATTTCGCAATTACAAAGTGTTGTTGATATTTCAAATCCCTTACAGGTAAGAACGGGTAATACCGATCTGAAACAAACGTTTGAAAACAATGTATTTGCCCGCTTTGGTGGCTTTAATTCTGTAACCATGCGCAATGCCATGATCTTTATTAATGGCAGCTATGTGGATAATTACATCACCAATGCTACTTATATTTTAAGATCAGATTCTGCTATACAGGGTTATGATGTTAAAGCCGGGAGTCAATTAACCAAACCAATAAATTTAAACGGTTACTACACGGGGCGTGCATTTTTTGTTTATGGTTTTCCTGTGACTCAAATTAAAAGTAATGTGAATATTAATGGTGGTGTAACTTATAATCACACACCAACTCTGATCAATAGCCGTCTTAACCTATCAGACAATTATGCTTTAATCGGCGGTGGATACATTGGAAGTAACATTAGTCAGAAATTGGATTTTTCTATAGGCTACAACGGCACATACAATATTGTAAAAAATTCCGTTCAAAAACAATCTGATAATACCTATGTAACACAAGCAACAACAGTTAAAGTAAACTGGCTGTTTTTAAATGGTTTTGTTTTAAATACAGATGTAGTGTATACTATTTATAATGGTTTAAGCCAAAGCTATAACCAGGAGTATTTTTTATGGAACGCTTATTTTGGTTACAAATTTTTAAAAGACAAATCGCTGGAAGCTAAAGTTTCGGTATTTGACTTATTAAATCAAAACAGGAGTATTGGTAGAAACATAACAGGTAACTATACGGAAGATTATAACACTACCGTTTTAAAACGTTATTTTATGTTTACGCTAACTTATACATTTAAGAAATTTAAAAGCGGTACACAACCAAAATCAGAAGTAGAAGAAAATCCAATGCGCAATGTGCCAGGTATGCCCCAAAGGCAGCATGGAAATAATGGCGGTGGTGGTAATGGTGGTTTTTAATTACTTCTGTAATAACTTCTCTATCTCATTCAGATCAAGGTCTTTTACATATTCATATAAGATCTGCGCATTTTCCTGGATCTCAATGCTTACGATCTCGTTCAGATCACGGTTAAAGAAGATCTCTACGTAATAATTCTCTATTAGAAATAAAGAAATATTGCATTCATAATACACCTTTTCTGACACAACTTCCCCGTAATTCCAAAGAAATTCTGTTTTTTCAGTAATAGTTAATTTTATGAATTCTTCCTTTTCCATTAAACTTCCATAAAATTACCGCTTTATATAGTTATGTATTGCTACAAATTATAGAATGCTCAAATCTTTGGAAAATTTGCCTACATTAGGCTAAAATAAAAATAATGGCTAAAACAAAAATTACAGTAAACACAAATGGTTCTTTACGCCTTGAAGGTGAACTTGAAATCGTTGATAAAAATGGCAATACTTACGACCTTGCAGGAAGAGAAATTGTTTCGTTATGCCGTTGTGGCCTTTCAAAGAATAAACCCTTTTGTGATGGTTCTCATAACGGGCATTTTGACCACGAAGCCGTAGCTTTTGCCTTACCTCCAAAAAAATAAGGCCTTAAAACAGCCGTAATAAGGCTCTTTTTCTTAAAACTTAATAAATTTTCATGCCTGATGCAGCGTTTTCATAAAAGCGATGTCTTATAATAAACATCGGCTTATGAAATACTTCTTATTTCTTTTTTGTGCAATAAGTTTATTTACAACAAAATATACTGCGCAAACAGATTCTTCTAAAACTAAAAAGTGGGCGAGAGAACTGGGATTAAATATTTATGGTTTAAGTATAAATGGTGGCGATTACTACACCAATTATAAAACAACAGCAAATAATTATGCTTGTAGTGGTTTAAATGTAAAATTTTATAATAAAAGAAATGTTATCCGTACTTCCTTCGATTATCTACAACAGATTATTGTCAACAGCAGGTTTTTTAATCTCCAAAACAATCTTATTTCTTCAAAGGGTATTCAATTATCTGTTGGTTATCAAAGAATGCTGAGCAAAAAAAGTACCAGCTTATTTGTGTTTACGGATATCTCTTATAAACATGCAAATGAACTAAGAAATATCCCTTCATCTTATGCTTCCTGGGATTATTATTACAGAAATCAATTGACCTTGGTGACTAGTTCCGTATATTCTGTATCTCAGGGTATCGGCATTCGTATAAAATTGAGAAAAAATTTACTGTTAACACTCGAATCTGCAACACAATTTTATTATTCAAAAGAGAACAGGTACCTGATGGAAGGCATTAATATCAAAGCTATGAATGGTTCTATTGGTTTTAAATTTTAAAATTTATAATAATGAAAACAATAATCGTAATTTTTATTTCAATTATATCTTTTACCAGATGTAAAAAATATGTAAATGCATGTAAAGAACTTACAGAGCTCAAAGGCAAAGAACATCTTGTTGATCTAAACGGTATAAACGCGCAAGAACTAATTGACACTTTAAGCAGGCATCCTGAACTACAATTATACAAGTTCGAAACAAGTACAACAAACTGGGTAGCCCGGTGCAATGTTTTTTACAAAGATCTGATCATTTTTTCAGACACATATCTTCTTAATAAAGGTTACAATACAGGCATACTTTATGCTTCAGACACATTACGTCCAAAAAACATTACTTTCTCTTTAGAGCCCTCAGTTTCTTACGAAGATGCTATTAAAGCCGCTAAAAAAGAAGTGAATTTTGATCATACCTGTATTAGTTACAGATTGGGTATTTACAATATAAACGCTATCAGTGGCAACAGTAAGGTAAAAAATTATAAATTAGTATGGAAAATAGAAGGTACAGACAAATATCCTTATGCGATTGTTGATGCAAATACCAAACAGGTAATTGTCTCGGACGATGGAATAAGATATGGCTGGCTAGATTAACTATGCATAAGTAAAGAAAGACCAATATTGGCAGATCTTGAAACCATATTAGAGCAGTGTAAAAAAAATAATGCTAAAGCGCAAGCCGCTCTTTATAATCTGCTGGCACCAAAATTACTTGGTGTCTGCCTTCGTTATATGGAAGATCGTGACGAAGCTGAAGATGTAATGCAGGATACTTTTGTAAAGATCTTTACCAATATCAGGTCTTTTAAAGGCATTGGAAGCTTTGAAGGTTGGACTAAACGTATAGCAGCCAATACAGCTTTAACCGCACTTAAGAAAAAAAATAAAATTTATTTCGAACGCAATCTACAATTGGCAGAGAACATTGACTTTTCTGAAGAAGAACAACAATTATTAGGCATTACTGAAATTATGAACTGCATGGATGCTTTACCAATGGGTTATCGCACTATCATCAATCTTTTTTTAATGGAAGAATTTTCGCATAGCGAAATTGCAGAAAAATTAAATATCAGCGAAAGCACAAGCAGGTCTCAATACGCAAGGGCGCGGCAAGCATTAATGAAATTGATAAAAATAAAAATAGAGCAGGAAGCGGTTAAAAAAGCATAATGGCAATGGAAAGAAAACAAAACATAGATGAGCATTTAAAGCGTTCGTTGGAAGAATTGGAAGTTCAACCCGATGTTCGCTCATTTCACGAAGTACTGCGGAAAATGGAAGAAAAGAAAAAACGCAGACGTTTTATTATTTTCTTTTGGTTCGGCCTGCTGGTATTTTGCGCTTCTGCAATTTCATTGTATTCATCTTTTTTTAATCAAAAAGAAGCTTTCGCAAATCAACTCTCTTCTAATAAAACCTCATCATCAATTATTCCAAAAACACTCACTTCAAAAGAAAGCTCACAAAAATCCTTAAAACAAGACACTATCATCTCTGCAAATACAGAGAAAACGTCAACCCTACTTGTTGCTTCTGCTGTGTCTGAAACGAATAATGAAATAAAAAGCAATGATCTTAAAATAGCTTATTCAAAAGTAGCCACGGGTAAAAACAATTCAACCACAATCAATACTAGGACTAAAAAAATCAATTCAGTTTCTACAACCAAAAATTTAATGTCACCGATTGACGAAAAACAAAAAACCACCGAAAATGTTGATACTCAAGTTGAGTCTTTCTTATTTTTACCTGCAACGGCATCGCAATTACCTGTTGATACTTATCAAGAAGAAATAACTTTTATAAGTCAGGATACAATTCAACTATTATCGCTTTCAATACCCGATTCTTTAAAGGACAAAAAGAAAAAGATCTCTTTTTATATTGGCATCAGCCTCGATCCGAAATTGAGCAGTTGCATCTATTTAAAAAACAATCATAGAAATCCTGTTTACAATGATGGCTCTGATTTTGCAGAACAATACCTTCAAGGAAGAAAAAAACAAAATACTTTCGGTTTTAGTTATGGCTATGGCCTTAAAGCAGGAATAAATATTCGTGAACACTATGAAATACTCTGTGGTTTTGGTTTCCAGAGATACAGGCAAAAAGAAGCGCTCTATAATTATAGCCAACCAACACCAATACCTACAAGCCCGCCAAGTAATTATTCATTTGGCGATGCTTTGGCAAGTTCATACACTATAAATACTTTTAACTATTATTATTATTCGGCAGAGGTTAATCGTATTTACAAATTATCTTCAAAGGTTCATTACAAATTAGGATTGGGTATGCAGGCTAACCAGTTAAGAACCTCATATTATGTTTTTACTTCAGCGCCAAACTTATATTACAGTACATCTAACCAATACAACTCTATTACTAAATGGACCTATACCGCTAATTTAAGATCAGGCTTTATGTTTAATGCCGGTAAGCGCTGGCAATTCCAGATGTCTCCTACTTTTTTCTATTCACCTACATCTATATTTAAGAAAGATTACGTGATCAAAGAAAATCCTTATGGTTTTAGTTTAGAATGCCTTATACTTTTCAGGTTATTTTAAAGCTTATTTTTTTTCTTGCAAGCTTATTTCATTACATTTATATTCAATTAAATTTATGAAAAAGTTATTTATTATCATCAGCTGTCTTTATATCGTTTCTTGCGGAAATAAGGAAGAAGTAAAAGACAATTCAACTACAACTGATCAAAATGCACATTTTGATAATTACAAAGAAAATTTTGTAGAAGCGCTTTGGAAATTATATCCGGGGTGGGCATCTGGTATAGGCTATCATAAATATGATAGTGTTTTAACCATACCTAACGAAGAAAACAGGAAGAAACTTATTGCTTTTGCCAAAGCTAATATGGATTCACTTAAGAGTTTTGATCTGAACGCGCTTTCTGATAATAATAAAACAGATTATTATATGATGGAGAATTCTTTCAAAGAAACTGAATGGTCTATTAATACCTTCCGTTCTTTTGAATGGGCGCCTTCTAATTACAATGTTTGCGGCGAGTTTGCCGAGATGCTTAATAATAATTACGATTCGCTGGACGTGCGTCTTGAGAATTTTTATTTAAAAATGGCTAAGATCCCTGCCTATTATGAAGCAGCGAAACAAAATATTAAAAACCCTACAGTAGAACATACACAATTGGCGATAGACCAGAATCTTGGCGGCGCTTCTGTATTTAGTGCCGACATTGATGAAGCACTAAAAAAATCAAAATTAAGTGACGAGAAAAAAATAGAAATAAAAACACGTGCCACCGAAGCGATAAAGGCTATTACAGGTTACGCTGCCTGGCTAAAAAATATAGACAATAAAGAGCCGCGCAGTTTTAGAATTGGCAATGATTTGTATAAAAAGAAATTTGAATTTGATATTCAATCCGGTTACACAGCAGACCAGATCTATGACAAGGCTGTTGAACATAAAAAAGAACTTCACGAAAAAATGTTTGCCATTACAAAAGAATTATGGCCGAAGTATTTGAATGATAAAAAAATGTCTGAAGACAAGATGATCGCTATCAGGGAAATGATAGATGTGTTATCTGTAAAACATGTAAAACCAGATTCATTTCAGTTAGCAATAGAAAAACAAATTCCGGAATTAGTTGCTTTTATAAATAAAAAAGATCTTATTACACTTGATCCTACAAAACCATTAGTAGTACGTAAAGAACCAGCTTACATGGCCGGTACTGCAGGAGCTTCTATTTCTTCGCCTGGGCCTTACGATAAAAATGGTAACACTTATTATAACGTTGGCAGCATGGCAGGTTGGGATAACGCAAGATCTGAAAGTTATTTGCGTGAATACAATCAATATATTTTACAGATCCTTAATATTCACGAAGCTATACCTGGACATTACACACAATTGGTTTATTCTAATCAATCACCAAGTATTATAAAATCTATATTTGGGAATGGTGCTATGGTAGAAGGCTGGGCAGTTTATACAGAACGTATGATGTTGGAAAATGGTTACAGTGCTCCCGAAGGTTCATCAGAAGCTTCTCCTGAAATGTGGTTAATGTATTATAAATGGAATTTACGCAGTACCTGCAATACCATTTTAGATAACAGCATACAAACAAAAAATTTAAGTAAAGAAGATGCTATTAATTTTTTGATGAACGAAGCCTTTCAACAAAAAGCTGAAGCTGAAGGCAAATGGAAACGTGCCACATTAAGCCAGGTGCAACTTTGTTCTTACTTTACAGGTTATAGCGAGATCTATGATCTTAGAGAGGAACTAAAGAAAAAACAGGGAGATAAATTTAATTTAAAAGCCTTTCACGAAAAGTTCCTGAGTTATGGAAGTGCGCCTGTTAAATTAATAAGGCAGTTGATGATGGCTGATAATAGTAAACTATAAAGCGTTTTTAAAACAATAATTAAAGAGTTTTTCCTGTTTTTGAAGATTGCTACTTTTTGTAGCAATACATTCCTTTGTTATGTAGTAAATTTGATCTATAAAAACAAGAAATCATGGATCAACTTAATTTATTCGCACTGGAAGAAACAAAAGTTTATGAATATTTCTTTCTTGCATCGCCGGACGTTAATATACGTGCAAAGGTAAAAAACGAAAAGCTAAAACTTCATAGCGAAATAGGCCTTAATAAAGAAAATCTTTATTCTGTGCCACACATTTCTTTATTCAAGCTTCATAATTATAATTCGGAAGATATGATTCTTCCTCTAATTAAGAAGGCATTAATCAATGTAAAAAGTTTTATGGTTGAGATAAAAGACCTCGTAGTGTTTGATCATGGCGAGAAAAAATCCATTGTTCTTGATTTTAAAGACCCGGATCCGCTACGCGAGATCAATAACAGGATCTTAAATGAATTTTTATTTAAACCAAATCCATTCAAGCCACATCTTACTATTGCCCGTTCACTACCCAATAAAGATTTTAGAAGAATTAAAGACCTAAAGAGTTATTACCTTAACGGTTGTTTTGTTTGTGACAGTATTACCATTTTAAGAAAAGAACTGGGCTCAAAACAGAAATACGAAACTTTCGGAAGGATCTGGTTGAATTGAGCAAAGGTCAAACAGCGTGAGTTAATTTTTACTTGTTTCATATAGTTATGAAACAAGTATGCTAATAAACGTTTAGGATTATTTTTCCTTTTCTTTCTGATCTTCTGAGATAATTTCAGCATCACGTTTAGGTTGTATTTCTCTTCCAAAATGCACGGCGTATTGTTTTGTAAATTCAGCTCCAAAAAATAAGATCATACAGGAATATGAAACCCATAACATAATTAATACTATTGATCCTGCTGCACCGTAAGTGGAACCGGGATTTGCTTTTGCGAAATATATACCTAAAGCAAATTTGCC
>JBDSFC010000060.1:0-3318 GCA_039919745.1 Bacteroidia bacterium
CGCCGGGTAATAATGAAGTAGGAATATCGATATAATCTTTAATATCAATACTTCCACTAACCTGAGGTAATCCCAATCCTACAATTTCTTTTCTTTTATAGTCTGCATTTCTAAGATCCAGTTCTGCATTTAAATAATTAGGACTGTTCTTCATTGCATAATCGATAGATTGTTGCAAACTAAAGCTACCTGAGTTAGCTTCCTGTGCCTGGGTTGATGCACACACTATTACGGCAAAAAGTAGTGCGTATTTTTTTAAGTGTATCATAGGTGTATTTTTATTCTTCTTCTTTAATTTTTTTATAATTGTTAATTAGCTTGTGTCCTTTTACTGTGCAAATGCCGTAAGCAAAAAGATCCAGTATTAGTTCTGATGTTTTAGTAAAGCTTATTTTTTCAAAAGAAAAATAGCTTCCAAACATAAGCATGTCTATTTGCGCCATTCTGTATCTTGATGTAAATTCAACATCAATGTCCGCACGATAAACGCCCATGTCTTTTCCTCTTTTAATGTTGGTTAGTACATTTTTATAGGCGCATTCTTCTTTAAATTTTTGAAAGCGTTTATAAGCAGTAGGGTAAAATTTTTGAAGATCCAAAAAGAAAATAGGATTGATGTTTTGCATCATTTCCTTCATTTTAATAGAAATTAACATAATTTCATGAATTGGATCTTTGGCATCTTCATTCATTTTATTGTACTGGAACTCTTCTACTAATAGAACGTTTTCGCATAATTGATTAACCAGGTCGTCTTTTTCTTTATAGAACTGATAGATCGTTTTCTTCGACATACCAAGCTCTTTCGCAATGTCATCCATCGTTACACGCTTAATGCCGTATTTAAAAAATAAGGCGAGGGCGGCTTTTAGGATCTTTTCTTGTGTTTCCATTTTTCTATTTCGGGTACAAAACTATGGAAACTTTTTTTGTCTTGCAAGTTTCCATTAAAAAATATTTTTTTGCATCTTTGTACAATAATGGTAGATAAGAAAAATACCCGCTTACAAAGATTTGGTGCGTTTTTACGTAGTAAGTACCGCCTGGTTATCTTGAACGACAGTACTTTTGGCGAGAAGATATCCTTGCGACTATCGCCATTAGGGCTAATTACCGGAATTTTTGCCATAACCATAGTAATGACAACACTTGTAATAAGCCTTGTAGCCTTTACGCCTTTACGGGAGTACATTCCAGGTTATGGTACCGTTGCCGAGCGAAAGCAGATCTTATCCCTGAGCCAAAAAGCCGATTCGATGGAACAAACTTTAGAGGCCAGGGCAGCATACATGAATAGTATATTAAATGTTTTGAACGAGAAATTTGAGACTAAAACCGAAAAGCCTAAAAAAGACACTACCGGAAAATATGCAAATGTAAATACAAAAGCCAGCACAACAGATATTGATTTCAGACACGATTTTGAGCAGAATAAAAACAATTCAATAGCTACCAAAGCAAAATATAAAGGCTTAAGTGATCTGGTGTTTTTTACACCTGCAAAAGGTTTAATTACTTCATCTTTTAATTTATCAGAAAATCATTTTGGTTTGGATGTTGTTACAAAACAGGATGAGACAGTTAAATCTACTCTTGATGGAACAATTATTTTTACAGGCTTCTCAGCCGAAGATGGAAATATTATAGAAGTACAACACGCTAACAATCTCACCGGTATCTATAAACATAATTCAACCTTGCTTAAAAAAACCGGCGATAGAATAAAAGCCGGCGAAGCTATTTCAGTTGTAGGAAACACTGGTGAAAAAAGTAAAGGACCACATTTACATTTTGAATTGTGGTTTGATGGTCAACCTATCAATCCACAGGATTTTGTTGCTTTTTAAAAAAGGCCTGTGTAATAAACACACTATAAAAGAAAGCATAAAAGCTAAGTCCCGCCTGTGTTTCGAGTGTATCTTCCAAAATAAACGATATGCATAAGATCAAAAAATAAGGCCAGAATAATGGATGAAGGTATTTGTTTAAATTAATTACGGGGTAAATAAAACTGAAAAGAAAGATCAATAAACCTATAACACCTAAAGCAACTGTTATCGTTATAAATTGATTGTGCGGACGTTTATACCAATCTTTATTTAAAGGCGAATTTGTTTCGACGTATGTTTTATTTAATTCAGATTGTACGTCGCCTGTACCTACACCAAATACTATATTTTGTTTAATTAAAAAGGCAGCTGCTTTCCAAAAATACAAACGCATCGTTAATGAGTGTCCATTGATATTTCTTTCATTCATAAATTCATCATACTCCCACAAAAACTCATAAACACGTTTGTGCAAAAAACTCCATTCATGATATTTGTAATTGGTAATATTTGCCTGGATGTTCTTAAGATCTTCTGCACTTAGTTTTGTAAGTCCTGTTGAATCTTTGTTTAATCCTTTACTTGCCATGTAGCGCAGGAGTACCTGGTAACGCCCAATATTATGGAGTGTAGGCATATAATTAAAACTATCTGCGGGAAAACGCTTTTGCCACTCGTTTTTTAATTCAATATTTTCTATATTAATAAACACATAATTGCCATTTTCTTTTTGCTTTGTATCATTATAATTTAAATACAATTTACCCGTTGAGCTAACTCTGTGTGGAATATTATTTTCAGTTGTCTGTGTTTGTGATTGAGCACTTAAAACAGAATTTAAAAAATTATGCGTGTACAAACCAAAAGCTATTATTACCAATAAAGAAATTACTTTGATGTATGTTTTTTGTTTGAGAAGAAAAACGATTAAACCAAAAGTACAGAGGATCAAAAAATTAACAAGACCTGATGCGAGGCCAAGCGCATACATTGCAAAAACAAAATACACAAGCAAAAGGCTGAATAAAAATTTGTGTATTTTTTTTTCATGAAGAGAAATAAAATAAACACAACAGGCTACCGCAACGTTTAAATATAAACCCAAACGAATGTGGCTCATAAAACGTGAAGCATTTCTTGCTACATCAGTAGTATGTAATATAAAACTATAAATAAGACACCAGGCTGTATTTACAAACGACCCTGCCAGGAAACAGTATAACAACACCTTAAATTCTTTTGCATCTATAGGTTTAGAACTAAAAAGAAGTCCGGAAAGAAATAATAGGGGTAATTTGATGCGCAGATCTGTTAAGCCATCATTTATATTCTGCGTATACAACATGCCAATAAGATGCAGGAAAAAAATAGAAGTAATTATCCAGAATAATTTATTTGATCCCATCAATTTAAACTTGCGTTTAAAATCTCCTTCAATGATCCAATTACCCAATAAAATAAATTGCGGTACGCTTGTAGGCACACTTCC
>JBDSFC010000198.1:0-3144 GCA_039919745.1 Bacteroidia bacterium
TGTCATAACCTCTTGATTTTATTAATAATAATATGGGAGAAATTGAAACTGATAAATTGTATTATGTGCATTGTGCAAGCGGATATCGATCAATGATTTTTATATCTATTCTTCAATCAAGAGGTTATGACAATTTAATTAATGTAAAGGGCGGCTTTAATGCTTTAAAGGAAAGTGGCAAATTTAAAATCACAGATTATGTTTGCCCTACAACTTTATTATAAACCAAACAAATTTTACCAATAAATTTATAGTGAGACTATGAAAACTGAAAAAATATTAATAGCGAATTTAAAATGTGGTGGTTGCGAAAACACAATAAAAAGCAAGCTTTCGAAAATAGAGGGTGTAGAAAGTGTAACAGTTAATCAAGAATAAGATTCAGTTACAATTAATTTACACTGATAAAGCCACAAGGGATGACTTTACCAAAGCTACATTCAATTGGTTATCCTGAAGCCACTGAAGAAAATGGGCTTTTGTTGCAGTTAAAAAGCTACGCAAGCTGCGTTATTGGACGCATTAAAAAGTAAATTATGTGTAAACGCCAATACAGATTGTTTATCTTTTTTTAAAGTTAAGAGAGAAATAAGTCAGTATAAGAAAGCTAGCTGGTGATTTTTTTATGAAGTAAAAGCCATTCTATAGCTTTATCTTCTGAGGTAAATACTTTAAATGGAGTTTTTGGTTTATTGATGTGCGAAAATCCGTTCATCAGTGTCCGTACGGCCAGGTTATTTATAAGAACCGCGGTGGCTAAACGTGTTTTATCCATAATACCACTATTTACATAGTCGCGAGCCTCTTTTGTAATAGAAAAGAAGGCCCTCGCGTCAAAGAAAGCAAGAACCTGGTTATGACCGGTCAAGCAAAAATCGGAAGCGTGATCTTCTTTTAAAGACATTAAATCGATGTGGACCCCGTCAAGAACTTTTATCTGAAGTATTCCGTATGCGTCAATATATTTTTCATTTATAGAAGTTACAATTCTGGTTAGTGGCTGCATAAAATTAATTAGAATGGTATTTACGAAGTTTAACACTGTCCAGAATTTTAATTCGGTTGTTTTGAAATGAGATCACATTCTCTTTTTTAAGATCATTTAGAATCCGTATCGCTGATTCGGTAGTTGTACCAGACATTTCCGAAATATCTCGTCTTGTTAGAGTCAAAGTGAAAAAACCGTTCTCATCCGTGCCAAATTTTTCAGCAATATCACTTAGTGTAATTGCTACCCTGCCTAAAGTATTCTTGCATTTTAAACTACTTATGATATTTGAAAGGCGATAATTTTCAACAGAACTTCGTTTTAATAATTCCAAGAGCAAATCAGTATTTATACTGAGTAATTTTTTGAAGTTCTTTTCAGGAATAAAACAAATCACCGAATCTTCAAGGCAGCGAGCGCTATTAATATACTTTCCGCCATCAAATAAGCTTGTGAATCCAAGCAGATCACCGTCTGTAGCTAAACCTATCGTTAAGCATCTTCCATCACAGGTCTTATATACCTTTACCTTACCTTTTTTAAGGCAAAACACTCCTTTAACTAATGAATTTTCCAAATATATATCCTGTCCCTTTTGGAAGGTTAAAGATATATTATGATCAGAAATGTTTTTCGTGATAAAACTTACCTCGCAGTTGCCGAAAGCACTTTTATTGTATGCTTTGCAATTGCTGCAATTCCCATTGTTCATAGGTTACCAAAATTAATTCCCGTTCGAAGAGAATACTATGATGTAAATCATAACCAAGTATATTTTAGTTCATGTTTGTGTATGCTTAGTTAGTGAAGCTCAGAGCACGGTTTTATTTAAATTTACAACTGTACTTAAGATTTATAACCAATCAGTGCGAAAAAATCTAGAAATTTTAGTTGAAGCATACCAAAAGGCGATAAACGCTCACTTAATTAGTTCAATTACTGATGAGAGAGGAGTTATTATCTATGTCAATAATAAATTTTGCGATGTTTCAAAGTATTCAGCACAAGAACTTATGGGTAATAGTCATAAGCTGATAAATTCAGGGTATCATGACCAGAAATTTTTCAGTGACCTCTGGAAATCAATAAGTGGAGGACATGCATGGAGAGGTGAAATAAAGAACAAGGCTAAAGATGGAAGCCTATACTGGGTAGATACTATAATATTACCTCTCAATTCTGGCGAAAAAAAACAATATCTCTCCCTGAGGTTGGAAATAACCGAAAAAAAGAAACTTGAAAAGAACCAAAAAGAGTATATTGAAACACTGAAACAACTTATTTTTACAAATTCTCATCGCGTGCGTAAACCGCTAACCACTATTTTAGGTTTGGTGGATATAAATCTGGAAAAACTTTCTAAGGAGGAGTTTGAGAAGGTTAGAAGCTATTTAAAACAATCTATGACTGAGCTTGACGAAGTGACAAGGGAAGTAGATTTACTTCTATGGTCACTGGATAATAAGTATAAAATAAAATAAATTTCACTATGTGATGAGCCAGCAAGTTCTTACATTTTCGGAATTATTTTGGAAATGCTCACCCGATAATCCGATCGCATGATTAGCTATTCAAAAGGAACGCATGTTGTTGTATAGCGTTATGGGATTCAATCAATACCTGGAATATTGAATTTCAATTAGGATGTCCGTTAACAACCCATTTTTCAATCGCTGTAATTTCACAAGAAGATATCTGACCACCATTTTGAGGCATTGGTATAAATCCCGACTGATGTTTTATACTTCCAAGTAATTTGTTATTTGGAATGGCCACAATCAATCCATTATAATCAGATAGATCAAATCCTCCACCTTTATTGCCCGGGTTATGACAACCTACACACCAACTCTGCATTATACTTTTAATTCTGTTTGTATATTCAAAATTAGTTGTGTCGCAACTTTTGCAGTTAGAAGAATTGCGAGCTCCCATGTTTATCCATAGCTTAATCATATTTACATCTTTTGAACTGAGTTTTGCGTATGGTCGCTCTGGCATAGAGGGATTGTTTCCTTTTATAGTATTATAAATTTCACTATTGAGCGGATGTTTTGGTTTTATTCCTTTCATTATACCTTCGTAATTACTAAGGTCATAACCTGCTCTTTTATCTTTTGAATTGTGACATCCGGACATCGTACAATTAGAAACGA
>JBDSFC010000268.1:0-3141 GCA_039919745.1 Bacteroidia bacterium
AACATCTCCATAAATAACACGGCCTTTTGCACTTGGACGAGAATACTCAATAGTTATATCCGATAAAGCAAATGCTTGTTTAACGGTTTGCAATGGGCTAGGGGCAGGTGATTTAAATTGTTGTGCGTTAATGCTTGTTGCAGTCAAAGCTGTAACAGCTACTGCGGCAGAAAATGATCTTAATTTTTGTAACATATTGATTAGGTTTTGGTTTATAATTATTTTAACGTTGTCAAATATAAATATTAAAGATAGAAACCGTGTTTTTTAAACATTATTTATCATCATTATATTTTAGAATAATGTTAAATCTTTATTTAAATTTGATATAAGGAACTAAAAGCAAAAATGAAATTTTTTTTAAAGTTCATCTTTCTGTTCACAACAATAATTCTATTTGTTTGCTTCGACAACAATTTTAATAATAAACAGGATGAGGAGATCTATGATTGCCGATACGATGTTGGATGTTGAGCAATTGCCAAATAATAAATCGGTGAAATTAAAATTCGGACATGCAGATCGTTTTTATTATCAGAAAAAAAGATCTCGGTAAAATAAATTAAAAGTTAAACCTTTCGAATCCCTGCTGCTAAAATGGATAATGTAATTGTATTTATTCTCAGTTGCGCCAGGGATGGAGCGGCTTGTTTGAGCTCTTTTTATGCAACAGAGTGAAATAAAAAAGCGAGTAGCGACAGCCCGCCCGGGCGCCCAATAAAATATTTGTAAACTTCTTTATAAATAAAGTGTTTTCTAATATATCAGTAATTGGTATTGAACACTGCGCTACTTTTTTTAAACGAAAATTTTACCACTTACCAAAACGTTTATATAAATAACTCGTGTTTTTTATTTTAATAAATATTTCAAGTCCACCTTTGCTTTTAGATGTTTTTTGCAAGGTAGAAGTGTTTATATCATAAGAAAGACCAAACATGAATTTTTTTACTTCTGCAAATGCATTTAATGCAAAAGCGTCTTTAGCCCTGTAATAAGCACCGAAGCCAATAGCACTTGTTTTTCTTAAGCCGGTAATGTATGATTCGCCCCCAATTCGATAATTAAGCATGGCTCCTAAAATAACTTCGCTGGCTCCACCCTGGTATTGCAACATAAGCGATGGCGAAATGGAATAGGGCGAACCATTAAAACAGTAATTAAAGGATTCGTATAAATTAAAACGCATTAACATTCGTTCACTACTGCTTTTATAAAAAGAATAATTTGGTTTATTAATATGTGCAACCGAAAAGCCCAAAGTATTTGAGGGTTCAGTATTTACTGTAAATTTTTTATTACTCTTCTTGTTTATCAAAGCTATTCCGGCACCAAGATCCAATACTGCAATTGATTGTGGAGTATTGTTTTCACTTGGTAAATATGAATTATAATTAAAACCATCATACTGTGAGCCCCATGTTTGGTTAATTCCTGATAATGTTTTTTGTGCAAAGCCAACAGATATACCTGATGTAAAAAACTGGCGGTCATTTAACTTTAAAGAATAATTAAGAGGTAAGCTGCCATTTACTGTGGTTAATTTGCTGTCTCCTGATTTATTGTAACCGAAATTTAATCCTATTGAAAAGAAACCTTTACTTTCCTGTTTTCTGTTTGGTATTTGTTTATTAATAAAAGCAGAGTAGGTAGTAAATCCTTTTGTAAAAGCATTCCATTGAGACTTGTATTGAAATCCGGCCTCAAAAGAATTAATCACACCAAATGCAGCAGGATTAATTGTTTGAGGTGCTATAAAATATTGTGTCAGGTGAATATCCTGGCCAATAATATTTCTCAGTACAAAGAATAAAAGTAGAGTGCAGATCCTTTTCATTTCAATTTTCTAATGATTCTACTATTTAAAATTTAGTTTAATATAAATTACTACCATTTGAGTGTTACATTTCCTTTTTTAATGATCTTTTCGTCATTAACAAATGTTGCTGATAATTGGTAAATAAAAACAGCATCGTTTTGTTTAATACCTTTGTATGTTCCATCCCAACAAGTATTTTTATCATTGCTTTCGAAAACTTTTTCTCCCCAACGGTTATACACTTGTAGGTTCATAGAAGAGATACAGTTTCCATAAACACACCAAAAATCATTAAAACCATCATTATTAGGGCTAAATGCAGATGGTACAAACGCCTCTCCACAAATAATATCTACTTCCACTAAAACTGTATTTGTAACAATACAACCATTATTATCCGTAGTAATTAGTGAGTAGATAGTTGTTGCACTAGGTGTAACTGTATTTGTTGCGCAAGTGTTACAACTTACATCAGAAGAAAATGACCAGTTAAAAGGAATCCCTGTAGGAACATTTGCATAGATCACACTTGATGAGCCGTAAATAATAGTAGAAGGATCAGCAAAAGGTGATTGAGATTGTGGTGTGTAGACTGTAACTGCAAAAATAGTTGAAGAATTACAAGGTGATATACCGGAACTAACTGTATAAATATTATTTGCCTGTGGATCGACTGTAATAACATCTGTACTGTCGCCTGTATTCCAGTTATAATCAAGGCCTCCTGTTGCTGTAAGTATTAATGAATTTCCTAAACATACTGTTGGCGTTCCTGTAATATTTAAAGTTGGTTGTACCAATACATTTAAAAAGACTGTTCCGGTATTAATACAGCCATTTGCATCCTGACCAACTACGCTATAAGTTGTCGACACAATTGGGCTAACCGATTGAGAGGATGTAAATACTGTACTGTTCCATGTATAGCTTGTAGCACCACTTGCAGTCATTAAAGCGTTTTGGCCCTTACAAATTGAGCTAGGTGAGCTGATATTGATTGTGGGAAGTGGTTTTACAACAACAGTTGAAATGGTTGATTGTATGCATCCATTCAGATCTTTGCCAATAACTGTATAAGTAATGGTTTGCAAAGGATTGGCAATAACATTTGGTACAGAAGTTGAATTCAATGCTGTAGGAGGTGTCCATGTATAATTAGTTGCGCCGGATACACTAACGTTTGTCGAATTGCCATAACAAATTGTGTGATTACTGATCGATAATACCGGCAATGGTTTTACCAAAACACTTGCTGTAGTTGTATTTAAACAACCTTTATTACTAGCCCCTGTAATTGTATAAATGGTACTTGTTGGTGGCGT
>JBDSFC010000374.1:0-10153 GCA_039919745.1 Bacteroidia bacterium
GATCCCGGTTGTAATTTATAGTACAAGCAGCAACCCTGATGATATTTCTTATGCCTACCAAATGGGCGCCAGCAGTTACATAACAAAGCCGTATTCTTACCAGGAATTGGTAAAGATCATGGAAATATTTAAACAATACTGGTTTACGGTTGTTAAAACTTCGCACACGCACTTATGAGTTCTGATAAATCAATACGTTTATTAATTGTTGAAGACGATGAAGATGATTATTTTCTTTTAGTAAGTAGCCTTAAGGGCACTTCATTTGAAAAAAAAATTATCTGGGCAGAAACATTCAATAAAGCCAAAGAGATCTTAATATCTCAACCAATTGATATTGTTGTGGTTGATTACCGCCTAGGGGTGCACACAGGTATTGAACTCGTATCTTACATTAACGAAAAGCATCCTTTTACACCAACTATATTAATGACAGGCTTACAAGCGCTTGCTATTGATGAGCAGGCCTTAAAATTGGGCGTTTACGATTACCTTGTTAAAGGGCAATACACACCCGAAGATATTGATAGAAGTATTCGTTATGCGATCGAAAAATCAAATGTTCTCAGATCATTAAAAGAAAGTGAGAATAAATTCAAAAATCTGTTTGAGAATGCCGTTGAATACGTTTTTATTGTGGACCTTGACCTTAACGTGATCGACGCGAATAAAGCAGCTTTAAAACTTTTTGAATACGAAAACAAAGAACAGATAATTGGCCAGAATATTTCGGAATATTTTTTCCCAAAAATATTTGAAACGGAAAAATACTCGAATCCCTCTTTAGAAATAGAATTAACACTGCCTGAACAAAATAAAAAATGTTATTGTATTTTAAATCTCTCTGTAGTTGACGCCAATAAAAGATCTTATCAGTTGGTGCTTCATGATATTACAGAAAGAAGATCTACTGAACAAAAAGAAAAGTTACTCGAAAAACAAATGCTAACAGGCAAGGTAGCGCGTGTTATTGCCCATGAGATAAAAAACCCTCTTACAAATATTCACCTCTCCCTGGCTGAATTACGCGCGATCTTAAGTGATAAAAATTCAACAGAAGATCCTGAAGATTTTTTAGATATTATAGACCGTAATGGTAAACGCATTAATATCTTGATTGAGGATCTTTTAAATGCTACCCGATTCGATACTATAAACATTGGCGAATTATATATACATGAGCTGCTGGCAGAAACATTTGCTTTAGTAAAAGATAGGGCCAAGCTAAAAGAAATTGTTATTGAACAGGATATCCAAAAAGATATCCTCATTAAAGGCGATAAGGAAAAACTTATTATTGCGTTATTAAATATTCTTGTAAATGCCATAGAAGCCATAACAGGTAATAACGGAAAATTAAAGATTGAAGCCAAAGCTAACGGAGAAAATGCAATACTCTCCATTGCAGACAATGGTAAAGGAATTCCTCAACAGGACCTTAATAAACTTTTTGAACCCTTTTTTACTTCAAAACACGGAGGAACCGGTTTGGGTTTAACAGCTACACATACAATTATTTCTAAACACGATGGTTCAATTAAAATAAATAGTGAAGTTAATAAAGGCACTACTTTTACAATTAACCTTCCTCTAAAAAAATAATTATTTCAACCCACCCTCTGTAGTTATAAGTGTCCACGACTTCTCTGGCTTAAGTACACCACTTCCTATAAAGAAAATAAGAACAATTGAAACTACCATGATGAGTGTTAAGATCAATTTTGTAATGATTAAAAAAAATCTCGTCAGAAAAGAAATATTTATTCCAATTGTTGTCATATTATAAATTTAAACTGTTTTATTTATCGGTACCGTTTTATTGTCGATGGTTGTTTTGTGTTCGTTTATTTGCGTATTTAATTTTTTTTCTACAATATTCTTTTCAACCCAAATAGCATACTTATTTGGCTCTATTTTCCTCTTTTTATGTTGTACATACACCTGGGTAAACTCCGCCCCAAAATATAATATGATTGCGGAATAATATACCCATAATAGGATAAGTATCATTGACCCAGCCGCACCATAAGCACTAATACTATTGTTATGCTTTAAATAATAGCCGATTAAAAATTTACCTAATAAAAATAAAAGAGATGTAACAAATGCCCCTACCCAAACATCTTTCCAAATAATTTTAGCATCTGGCAAAACTTTTAAAATGGATGCAAACAATAATGTTGTTACAAGTATCATTATTCCATAATCGAATATAAAAAGATAACTGATCATCTTTTCAGAAAAGTAATGTTCTAAACGATGTAGTAATCCTTCTAATAAAGCATTTAAGACAAGTGAAACTAAAAGTATAAACCCTAACACAACTACCATTGAAAATGATATTAATCGGTTAAAAAGCATTTTTATAAGTCCTTTTTTTGGTTTTGTTTGCAAGCCCCAGATAGAGTTTATAGAATCCTGTATCTCGCCAAACATTCCGGTTGCTGCTAATAATAGCGTAACTAATCCCACAGTGGTAGCAACAAAATTATCATGGTGCAACGTGGTCTTTTTTAATACATCCTGTACCTGGGCTGCGGCATCAGCACCAATAAAACCACTTATCTCAGAAAATATCTGCCCTTGCACCGCATCTTTCCCGTAAAAAATACTACATAAACCTATAACTACTATCAACATAGATGGTAGAGAAAAAATGGTATAATAAGCCAGTGCGGCGCTTAATTTTAATACCCTGTCGTTATTAAACTCCTTAAACGAATCTTTTAAGATACTCCACGAATCTTTGAATGTTTGCTTCTTGATCATCATTTACATTACTCAAAATCCATTCCAAACTGGCATGAAATTGACGGATTAATGGTTTTAAATATGAATTATGAACGATCGTAAAACTGAAAGTGTTACTTCGCCTGATCAAAAAGGAAAAAAACATAAAAAGAAAAGATTAAGGATAATTTTAGCTTCAATTATTGTACTCCTAATTATATTCCGTCTTTTTTTACCATATATTGTTTTGCATTATGTAAATAAAAAATTAAGCACGATAAAAGAATATTATGGTCATGTTGAGGATATTGACATTGCATTAATTCGCGGTGCATATATTATTAACGACATTAAGCTTGATAAGATTGGAAATGAACAAGGAAAAAGTGATACTGTTCCTTTTTTTAAAGCTTCCGCTATAGACCTTTCAGTTCAATGGAAGGCTATTTTTAAACGCCGTATTGTTGGAGAAATTTATGTAGAAGATCCGGTAATTAATTTTGTTAAAGGAAAACACAAAGAGGAAGATGCTAAAGCTGATACAGCAGACTTTAGAAGAATAATTAAAGATCTGATGCCTTTAACAATTAACCATTTTGAAATTACAAATGGTGAGATACATTATGTAGACCCATTTTCTGCACCAAAATTGGATATTGCATTAAAAGAATTAAAAATTGTTGCTGCAAATCTATCCAATGTTAATGACAGTAATAAAGTATTACCAGCAAACGCAATTGCTAATGGAAAAGCATATGACGGTACTTTTCATTTAAATGTAAATTTTGATGCGCTTCAAGAAGTACCCACATTTGATATGAATGCTGAAATAAAACATGTGAACCTGGTTTTATTAAATGATTTTTTACAGGCATACGCTAATTTCGAAGTTACTAAAGGAAATTTTGGGGTATATACAGAGTTTGCCGGAAAAGAAGGTGGGTTTGGTGGTTATGTAAAACCGGTCATAAAAGATTTTAAAGTAAAAAAAGAAGGGACATTTAATGAGAAATTTTACGAAACTATTATAGGAGCGAGCGCTGCTTTATTAAAGAACCACCACACAAAAGAAATTGCAACTAAAGTAGATATTAAAGGGAGATTTGATGACCCGACAATAAATTTATGGAGGGCTGTTAGTTTTGTTTTACGCAACGCGTTTATTCAGGCATTAAAACCCACTATTGATAATACTATTAACATTAATAAATTGGATGAAGCAAAAGACAAAACTTTTTTAGAAAAAATATTCGGAACGGGTAAAGATAAAAAAGATAAAAAGAAACATAAATAATAGTGAAAGAAACAGCCGGTAAAATTACTGCTAAGGTAATCAAGAGATTTATTATAGTATTTATTATCGCCCTTGCGGGCCTTGTATTATTTTATTTATATAATCCGAAAAAAGCCATTACACTTGTTTTTCCTGATCTCAACGATATCAGTTATATCAATACAGTAATAAAAAATGATTCTGCATATACAAAAATATCAATGGTATTCCAAAACAAAAATCCGTATAAATTAGACATTGATACGCTAAGTTTTAAGGTGAAATTAGCAGATACAATTATTGCAGATCAAAAGGTATCGCTTATGTTAAAACAATCACATTTTGATATTGATACTGTTAAAGTTCCTTTGAACCTGGATATAAAAAAAATAAGAGGTCTTATAAAAAGCCTGCAGGACCAAGACTCTACTGAAATTAAAATAGAAGGCTATGCTATCTACGAAACGATCTTTGGTAAAACAAAACTAAAATTTAATAAAGATTCTAAGATATCCGTACCTGTTCCACCGGAGATAAAAGTACTTAAGGTCGAACGAAAGAGTTTTAATTATAAAGAAAAGATCTTAAAAGCAAACGCAACTATTGAAATTATCAATAAAGGAAAAACACTTGACCTGCAATTAACAGACATTCATTACAACATAACCGTTAAAAATACACTTCACTCTTACGGCATTATATCTAAGCCCGTTTCAATTAAACCAAAATCAAGTATAACTCTAACGATCCCAATTGAAATTGAGATCTATCACCCTTTAAAAACTGCCTGGCTGGTAAGCATTGATAAAGATCGTTTAAATTACTCGCTTCATGTTACATGCAATATAAAAGAAAATATTTCAGAAAAATCTTATACAAGCCCGGCGGAAGTAAGAGCCAGTGGCATTCTTGAACTGGTAAAATAGTTATAGGCAATTCCCCAAGACGAGATTATTTTTTCTCAGTTGTTGGATCAAAAAAATTTACAACAATACCAATTGCTTGTTGCACAAGGCTTTCAAAGGGTATTCAGTTTCCACACTATACGGCACCGGATTAGCAACACTATTAACAGTTAAAGAAGAAAAAATGAAAAATTTCAATTACATACTTTCCGTTATCCTTATCATTTTATGGGTTACAGGATTTTTTACACACGTAGCTGGCAGTTCAGTTCATTTTCTTCTTATCGGTTCATTGATCTTAATTCTTATAAATGTTATAAGCGAAGATAATAACGGGACTACAGAAAAAATATAATTATAAATTAAAAACAAAATGTTATGAGCAATCTACTTTATATCCTGGCAGTAATATTAATTATTTCCTGGGCAATTGGTTTCTTCGCATATAGTGCAGGAAGTTTAATTCACGTTTTATTAGTTATAGCATTAATTGCTATCATTCTACGAGTTATCAGAGGAAAAGAAGCAGTTTAAGTCTGCTTTCATTCTGAAAAATCATTAAATCAAATATGCGGGCATTAAAATTCATGTTTAAGATTTATGGAAAAAAATGTAAAACAGCTCGCTGAAAAAAAAGACGAGAAAAAAGAAAATGTTTCAAAGCATTCTCAAAATTCTGTGCTTAGTTTATTAAAAGATGTGTTCACAGAAGTTGCTTTCCTCACAAAATTTGGCTTAAAATTTTTTAAAGAACTATTTAAACCTCCTTATGAGTTTAAAGAATTTTTAAAACAATCATATTTAACAGGCTATAAATCACTCGCACTTGTTGGCATAACAGGTTTTATTATGGGCCTTGTTTTAACTATCCAATCACGGCCAACTATGGCTGAGTTTGGTGCAGAGTCATGGATACCCGGCATGGTTGGTGTATCTATAATCAGAGAGATTGGTCCGGTAATAACTGCTTTGATCTTCGCTGGCAAAGTGGGGTCTGGTATCGGAGCTGAATTAGGTTCAATGAAAGTAACCGAACAGATCGATTCAATGGAAGTATCAGGTTCAAACCCTTTCAAATATCTCGTAGTTACAAGAGTAATGGCAACAACTTTAATGGTGCCTTTGTTGGTTGTTTTTTCAGATGTTATTTCATTATATGGATCTTATGTTGGCGTTAACTTAACTGGTAAAGTCAGCTTCACATTGTTCTTTGCAAAAGTTTTCGAATCACTTGATTTTATTGATATTATTCCCGCTTTCATAAAATGTTTTTTCTTTGGTTTTATAATCGGTTTAATTGGTTGTTATAAGGGTTATAACTCCAGTAAAGGCACCGAAGGTGTAGGCAGGGCTGCAAATTCAGCAGTTGTTATTGCATCCTTATTGGTTTTTGTGATCGATATGATCGCGGTTCAGATCACAACATTGTTTATGTGATTTTTTTATGGAAGAAACAAAAAATACGCAAACACCTTTAGATAAAAAAGGCCAGGTTATTGTAGAAATGAAACACCTAAAAAAATCATTTGGCACTAACGATGTACTTAAGGACATCAATTTTAAATTAACTAAAGGTGAAAACCTGGTTGTACTTGGTAAATCCGGAACAGGAAAATCAGTACTTATTAAATGTATTGTAAAATTAATAGAAGCTGATAGCGGCGAATTAACTGTTTTTGATAAAAAGATCCTTGATCTTGGAGATAAAGAATTAAACGAGTTAAGAAGCAAAATTGGTTTTCTTTTTCAGAGTGGCGCTCTATATGATTCGATGACAGTGCGTGAAAATCTTGAATTCCCAATCCGAAGAAAATTAAGTACAACACCTAAAGAAGAAATTGATGAATTGGTTAAAGAAGTATTAACTAATGTAGGGCTTGAAAACACGGCTGAAAAAATGCCATCTGAACTTTCCGGTGGTATGCGTAAACGGATAAGTTTAGCGCGCACCCTTATCTTAAAACCCGAATTAATACTTTACGACGAGCCTACTACAGGGCTTGACCCAATTACTTCAAAAGAAATTAGCGAACTTATTATTGAAGTTCAAAAAAAATACAAAACAACGTCAATTATAATTACACATGATATTAAATGCGCTGAAATAACTTCTAATCGCATAATGGTAATTAATGATGGCAGTTTTATTGCAGAAGGAACATTTGATGAGCTTAAGGATTCGAAAGACGAAATTGTAAGTTCATTTTTTAAATAACTAAAAATGGAAAAGAAAACTGGTAATACAATTAAATTAGGCGTTTTTGTAACGCTGGGTATATTATTTTTTATATTGGGAATATATTTTGTTGGCCAAAAACAAAAATTATTCAGCAATGTATTTACAGTTAGCGGTGTATTTAAAAACGTGAGTGGACTACAAGTTGGAAATAATGTACGCTTCTCCGGGATTAATGTAGGCACAGTTGAAGACATTGAAATAATTAACGATACTTCTGTAAGAGTAGATATGATCATTGATGAGAGTACTCATCGTTTCATAAAAAAAGATGCAAGAGCGGTTATTGGATCTGAAGGTTTAATGGGCAATAAAACAATTAATATCACACATGGAACAAGTGGTCAAAAACCAATTGATGATAATGGTATTATTATAACAGATCAACCGGTTGATACAGATGAGATCATGGCGAAACTAAAGACTACTTCAGATAATGCTGCATCAATAACGGGTGATCTTGCAGTTATTATGCAAAATGTTAGTCATGGTAAAGGTACTATTGGTAAATTATTTATGGATACAGTTATGGCAAATACGTTGAACCAAACTATCACAAATTTAAAAAAGGGTACTAAAGGTTTTGAAGAAAATATGGATGCGGCAGGGCATAGTTTTTTATTAAGAGGCGCATTGAAAAGAGCAAAAAAAGATAAAAATTAACACTACATTTTTTACAAATAAAAAAACCGAAACTATAATAGTTTCGGTTTTTGTTTTATAGAAAACTAAAAAGAATTATGTGTGAGGTTCTTTTTTTGTGATCTCTTCAACTTCTGTAATAAATTGCGATACTTTGCGGTTAGCATAAGGTCCACCGTATGAATCAACAAGCATACCTTTTACGCTGTCATTTGTTTCAACCGCATAAACGATAGCATTATCTCCTGGATCACTTTCTCCTTCAAATCTATAAAAACTAACAATTTTTACCTGTGCAGGCGTATAAATTTTTTGAGTGGAAGGTGCTTCTAATCCTTTTTCTTTTGCGACAAAATTTTCAGTGTAACCATCCGCCTGGAGTTTATTCATGCATCCGGTCATCGTTGTCATTTCTGATTTTTTAAATGGTTCCATAATTATCTTTTTTAAATATTATCTAATACTTAATTAGTAAGAATCATGCCAAATGACAAATCCTGATATATAGCAGTTTACTTATTAGCTTAAACCTTGTTCATGGAAAAAATTTCCCGAAATATCTCAGAAAGAGAAATTGAGAAAATTTTACACTTTTTTGCAAAAATTACTTTGTACAAAAATTAAGCCATTTTTTAGTGAGTAATATATTCTACAATTTTCGCTAAGCCCCTTAATTTTAGGCACTTTTATTTGGGGAATAGAATATATTTTTACTTCTTTGTTTTGAGGTAGAAAAACCAAATTTTATAACTATAATTTGATTCTATACGAAATAATTTTAATAGAGGATTTATGAGCAGTAAAAAAGAAAAAGTAGTAAAGCCAACTAATGGAAAATCTACTAATGGAAATGGTTATCATGAAAAAGACTTGCTGATCGCAGAGAAATCAAAAACTTTAAAAAATAAAATTAAAGTCTCTGATTTTAAGATCGACCCTATTGATCAATTATCCGGAACTCTGGATAAAAAAGAACTCTTAAGAGTTTTAACTGAAGTAAAGAACGGAAATTTTACTGCGCGAATGCCAATTGACCATGTTGGCTTAAGTGGAAAAATTTGCGATACACTTAACGACATTATCGGCTTAAATGAAAAGATGATGTTGGAATTTACAAAAGCAGGAAACACAATTGGTAAACAAGGTAAATTAACACAACGTATTGAAGTGCCCGTGGCTCGTGGTTCATGGCATACAGGTATCGATTCTCTAAATACACTTATTTCTGATCTTGTACATCCTACTATCGAGATCGCTCACGTAATTAGTTCGGTGGCAAAAGGAAATCTGTCACAACAGATGTCTGAAAAAATTGGTGACCACGCTTTACAAGGTGAGTTTGCGCGTATCGCCAAAGAGGTAAATGACATGGTGAAGCAGCTTAACCTCTTCTCAATGGAGGTTACACGTGTGGCCCGTGAGGTAGGTTCTGAAGGAAAATTAGGAGGTCAGGCAAAAGTAAAAGGTGTTGCTGGTGTATGGAAAGATTTGACTGACTCCGTAAATCAGATGGGTTCTAATCTAACGGCACAGGTTCGTAACATTGCAGAGGTAACAACTGCCGTAGCCAAAGGCGACTTATCTAAAAAAATTACGGTTGACGTTAAAGGTGAAATTCTTGAATTAAAAAACACCATCAATACCATGGTGGATCAATTAAACTCGTTCTCTTCTGAAGTAACGCGTGTAGCATTGGAAGTTGGTACAGAAGGAAAATTAGGCGGGCAAGCGCAGGTAAAAGGTGTTGCGGGTACATGGAAAGATTTAACTGACTCAGTAAATCAAATGGGCTCTAACTTAACAGCACAGGTACGTAACATTGCAGAAGTAACAACTGCAGTTGCTAAAGGTGACTTAAGTCGTAAAATTACTGTTGACGTAAAAGGAGAAATTCTTGAATTAAAAAATACAATTAACACCATGGTGGATCAACTGAACTCATTTGGTTCAGAGGTAACACGTGTTGCAAGGGAAGTAGGTAGCGAAGGAAAATTAGGTGGACAGGCAACCGTTGAAGGTGTTGGTGGTGTATGGAAAGATCTGACTGATTCTGTAAATCAAATGGGATCTAACTTAACCGGGCAAGTAAGAAATATTGCAGAGGTAACAACTGCTGTGGCCAAAGGTGATTTAAGTCGTAAAATTACGGTGGATGTTAAAGGAGAAATTCTTGAATTAAAAAATACCATCAATACTATGGTGGATCAATTAAATTCATTTGCATCTGAGGTAACGCGCGTGGCACGTGAAGTTGGTAGCGAAGGAAAACTTGGCGGGCAAGCAACTGTAAAAGGTGTTGGTGGTGTGTGGAAAGATCTGACAGATTCTGTAAATCAAATGGGCTCTAACTTAACAGCACAGGTTCGT
>JBDSFC010000388.1:0-4994 GCA_039919745.1 Bacteroidia bacterium
CTTCATCGTTTCTTCAACATCAGGGCAAGTCTTATGAACCAGTTCACGAAAATGTTTTAAAACAGGTTTTGCAAAATCTGCCGATCTTGAAATGTAATCATCAATACGTTTGTCTTTTTTAGCCATAAATTATTCATTCATATTTTGAATGCAAACCTCCAATAGTTAATGCATATTTTTCGTAATCACTAAGGCTTGCATTTATTTCTTTTATAGAATGGTCTTCCGTTTTTCCTCCAATAATACTAATGTACACGTTATTGTAATTATCAGAACTTACCTGATAAAAAACAGGTCTAATAGTTGGGAATTTTTTTTTTATTAGTTTTAGAAGCTCTAAAATTGCATTTTTTTCATAATAAATATTTGAAAGGTCAACAGCAAGAATGTGTTCATTAATATAACCCTGTTTATCATCAAATACCTGTAAAATATAAAGCTGAATCTCCCGATCGTCTATAGTAATTAATTTTTCCAATTTAAAACCGGTTTTAATATTTGGACTTTAAACTTTCTAAAGTTAGTTCGTATTTTTTAAGATCTTCCGGACTTACATTAATACCAGGAATCTGGTCTTCCATTATAGGTGTAATGTTAACAGATACGCGATAATAAATAGTTTTCATATTTGGAAACTCTTTGCTGATCTGGGCCAGGGCTTTTTCTATTACATCCGGTAAATGAATTATATCCGTTGCGTTTATAGCTATCACTTTTTCTTTTGTTGCACCGGCTGTTTTATCAATTACTTCTAAAATATCAAATTTTACACGTTTGCCATCAATGGTAATTTCTTTCTCCATAATTATTTTTTTCTAATTAAAGTTAATTTATTTTATTGGCTTTAGCAATAGTTTTATGAATTTGTTAGTTATTATAAGGCCTTGCCTGTTTAAACAAAAACACCCTTTTGTTGTTTTGATTTTCGATCAGTTTAAATTCAACGTCCATGGCAAAATCTTTATATTCTGTTTTTGGCCAAAGTTTGTATAAGCCATAAAAATGTTTTTTTATGCTTTCCAATTGTAAAGTTAATTGCATTAATTCATCACTCGATAATAAAGAGTTTTGCGAACTAAGGCTCGAAAAACTCAGCCAATCTGCCGAGCGGTTCTTATTATAAAAATCTCCCCATGCAGTATTCATGAATGAGATCAACTGTTCACAAACAACTCCTTTTTTTGGCGCTACCACTTCTTCTTCACCTTTTTGCATATTTATTACAAAGCCAACTTCGTAATTGCGATAAAGATTTTTTGTAACTGATACACCATTTACTATTTCGTTATCAAAAGCCTGGTGTACTAAAACTGCCATATAAACAGAATGATGATCGATATTAAAAAATTCACGCTCTTTAAATGCACGCGTTGTCCATAAACTAGCCCACACTTTTTTTATAGCTGTTTCAATACTTTTAGCAGTATCACCAACAATGCCTGTTTCAGAAGTGTATAGACCGGCACCATTAAAATTAGCCTCGTCTTCGCAATTAGAAGAAGAACGAAAACGTATTTTTTTCTTTCCGAATTTTGCAGTGCATAAAGTAGAAACGCTTTTTAAAAAAGCAGGGTCGAGCGCTGTTTTTTTTATTTCAGCACGTATTTTTTTTAATTTTTTTTCAAGAAGGCTATCATTATTTAAAGCACTTGTATCTTTTAAAAAATCAAGTATAGATCTATTGGCTTGACTATTCTTTAAATGTTGAACATAAAAATAAAATGGGATACCAAAAGCATGTTCAGGTGTAGAAATATTCTGTCCTTGAAATTTCACCTTTTTTAATTCTGCCAAATTACACACTTTAGAACCATAACTGTTTTTTTGTTTGTAGGACAGGCTTTCAAGATCAACAATTTCTTTTATGCTTGTATCTGATCTTAAAATGATTTTTTTGCCTGATTTTTTTTGCGGCGCTATTGTTATTGGATCACACAATTTTATTGAGATCTTATTTTCCTCAACACTTATTTCAACAAACTTGTTATTGAATTTTCTTAAAGAATCAATCGTAAAAATGTTTTTTTGCGCTGCGCAAGGCGTTTTGCGACTGGCGGTTAACAAACAAATATGGCTTAACGGTGTTTGAAACTGGTTGGTTATAACCGCTTTGCAAACAGGAAGCTGGTTGGAATTGCCATTTAAAATTAAAATAGTATTGCTGTAGTTTTTTGTTTGTTTGAGCGAATCTGCATCCATGAATTTTAAAACACCCTTTGCTTTGCCAAGATAGATGCCCTGATAATTTTGGTTACTAAACAATTCATCACTGGTAAAAACAGCATATTTTTGTTCTATTTGTTTTTTGCGACGTAATAAAACAGTAGAGTTAAGCAGGATCTTAAACTGATTTTTTTTGAAAAAAGTAGCACTTACTTTTTCTACTAAAATATTTATTAATTCATCACTTGGGTCATCCGGCGTAGCAAACTGCAAAAAATAATTTTTGGTGTTTACATTATAATTGAAGGTGGCTAAAATATAATTTCGTCTTGGAGAATTGCTGTAATTTTTTTCGTTGAATTCAGCTAGGTCATCACTATCGCCAAGTATTTCGCTGGTAAAGCGATAATGCCATTTGTAACGTTTAGACTCTAAGTAATATAATTTTTTAGTGGCCAGTACATAAACCAGTTTAACACATTCAATACCATTAAAATTTTTTGATAATGGTTCACCTTTTATCTGATCAAAATCCTTTCGGGAATCAAGCCGTAATAAAAAATCAGGATTTTTGACTTTCGTTTGTGAAGGCAGGGTATACGTACAAAAGAAATAAATTAATAAACAGACTATATTTCTGTAACGCATATATAAAAATACGATTTTTTATAGATCACAGGGAGAAAGTTCCTGCATTTCAGTTCCTCCCCATTCAACAACAGTAAAACCATCGCGTTTAAAGCTCTCTATTTTTTGCGGTTTTACTTTGGTGGTATTATTATTTGTTTTAGACCAAAGCATGCATACGCGAAATAATTGGTCAGGTTTTGGATCAATTGTTATAGAGGCGTAATTATTATATTCTTCATTAAACATAAAATGAACATAATTTTTTTCATTCACGCTCATTCGTGGGCACCAATAGGTAATAAAATCTTCGGTCTCTTGTGTGTTAAGACCCATTAGGGTTAACTTTTCTTCAAAGAAACTAACAAGGTTGTTTTTGTCAACCATAAAACCTTTTTTAAGATCCAGATCAGTTGTTGGGATTTCTAATTTTCCATCCCAAAATAAATAATGATATTTTTTATCCCCCATTTCAATAACACCGTTAGGGTTAGCGGTAAAATTCCAACCATTCGTATATTCGGGATAGGTAAATAAAAGAGCACCTTTTAAATTAAGTTGAATAGATACCTTGTCTTTACCATAAACATAAATGACGGGTTTTTCTACAATAATGGGCATATCTGAGTTTCGGAGCTCAACTTCCATTTCGGTTCGGTAACCGGGTTTAATTAAAATAGAATCAGTAATTACTTCAGAATGATTTTTGTCGTAAAAGAATTTGAACAAGTACTTTCCCGGTTTAACATTAACATTTAACTGTCCTTTTTCATTGGGCACTTGTTTTTTTTGAACGTTGTTGTAAGCGTAAATGATCTGCTTTTTTATAGGGACAATGTCCATTATTTTGATGGTAATAATAAAAAGAGCTTCCGTTTTTTTAAGGGTTTTATCTGCTTCAGACTTTGTAATGGAATATTCAGGAACATATTCCTTTCCAAACAAAACAACATTTATAATAAAAAGGAAATAGAAAAATACCTGTTTCATAATTGACCTAATTTAAATTAATTTTTTCAGTGAGTTCGCTGCCGCCCCATTCAACAACCGTAAAACCTGAACGTTTAAAGCTTTCTATTTTTTGTGGTTTTATAATCGTTTTGTTGTTTGCTTTAGACCAAAGCATGCAAACACGAAACAAATAATCAGGCTTTGGATCAATTGTTATTGACGCATAATGACCATACTCCTCATTATACATAAAGTGAATATAATTTTTTTCATTTATACTCATTAGCGGGCACCAATAAGTAATGTAATCTTCTATCTCCTGAGTGTTTAATCCCATTACCGTTAATTTTTCTTCAAAGAAATTTACAAGATCTTTTTTACTCACTATAAAACCGTCATTCAGGTTCAGTTTTGAAGTTTCGATATTTAGATTACCATCCCAGAATAAATAATGATATTTTTTATTATTCATTTCAATCGTGCCATCCGGTTCGGCAATAAAATCCCAGCCATTCTTGTATTCAGGATAAGTGAACGAAAACTCACCTTTCAGGTCAAGTTTTATAGAAACCTTTTCTTTTTTTATTGGATAAACATAAATAACGGGTTTTTTCATAGGAACCTGTTCAATGGATGATCTGAAATTTACCTGTATTTCGGTTTTATAACCGGGCTTTATTAAAATAGAATCAGTAGTTATTTCATAATGATCCATATCTAAAAAGAAGCTGAACGCGTATTTTCCCGGTTTTATTTCTATAAAAATTTCTCCTTTTGTATTGGGTGTTTCTTTTTTTTCAGTTGCATTATATGAAAAAGTGATCTCCTTATTTATTAATGTCGCGTTTTTCCCATAAAATGTTAGTGCAAATAATGCTTCCGTTTTCTTTAGCGCTTTATCCTGCTCAGATCTTACAATTGTATAATTTGAGGGCACTGCTTTACTGTAGCATGAAAAACTAAAAGCGAGCAAAGAGTACAAAATGATCTGTTTCATATTAGTTAATAAGATTTATTTTTTCATTTATTTCCGTTCCGCCCCATTCAACGACTGTAAAACCATTGCGTTTAAAGCTCTCTATTTTTTGCGGTTTTACTTTGGCGGCATTATTTGTTTTAGACCAAAGCATGCACACGCGAAATAATTGGTCAGGTTTTGGATCAATTGTTATAGTGGCGTAATTATTATATTCTTCATTAAACATAAAATGAATATAGTTTTTTTCATTTGCACTCATTCGTGGGCACCAGTA
>JBDSFC010000611.1:0-20973 GCA_039919745.1 Bacteroidia bacterium
CTTCTCCCACGTAAATTCTTTTATTTATTTACCTGCGAATATTGCTTCAGTCACTACATTACAGCAATATTTTTAATTATTACTCAATATCATTTACTCTTTGAAGATTGGCGGGGATATTTAATAGGTGGTTTTGCTTTAGTATGGATTACAAATGTTTATATGAGCCTTTTCGGATTTATACGCGTTGGAATGAAGAAAGAGAAAATGGATGCTGATATCGAAGAATTGAAGCTGAAGAGAGTTAAGTATCAGTCTTAAGTAATCGTTCTTGTTGACGCTTAATTTAACGCAAGTGTGAATTATGTAAAATTCTAAATTAAGTATGTAACGGTTTATAGCTTATACTTAGTCACCTTTGTAACAGGATAATCATTAATTAAATTAAGAAATCATGACAACAAAAACAGGAACAAAAAAAATATTGAAAATGGAAAAAGGAATACTTCAAAAAGAAATTTCCTCTTTAAAAGGTACTATTACCGATTACAAAGCTGAAAGAAAAGCTAATTGGAAATCATTTAAAAAGAAAACGAATAACGAAATAGACACTATTAAAAAATCAATAGGTAAATTGTCTGTTTCAAAAAAGAAATAGCAATTTTAATAAAATACTAAGTTACTCCATTCGTAAGTAATATTAAATCGATAAGCTATTTACTCTATAAAAATTAAAAATATGTTTTACGACGGTTATCATTTTTTTGGGATGCATTTAATTTGGTGGTTTGTTTGGGTTATGTTGTTATTTTGGATCTTCGCAACTCCTTATGAAATTCCATATCAAATGAAAAAGAAAAATTCGGCACTGCATATTTTACAAAAACGTTTTGCTTCAGGGCAAATAAATAAAGAACAATACCAGGAACCTAAAGCAATTCTTGAAAAGGATTTAGCTAACTGATATGTGCTTTTCAGCAACAGTAAGTTTTGGGGCTAGTGCAATTTTGGCCATTGCCGGCATTGCATCCTTAAAAAAAGTGCAAACACCTTCGCAGTTGATGTTTGCACTTTTTCCTTTTATTTTTTCTATTCAACAGTTTACAGAGGGATTTGTTTGGCTTACGTTAACAAATGCTGATTATCGGCCTTGGCAGTATATTCCAATTTATACGTTTGTGTTTTTCGCTCAGGTTCTTTGGACTATATGGGTTCCACTTTCTTTTTATCTTATCGAAAAGAATATCAAAAGAAAAAAAATCCTGGCAATTTTTGTTGGGATAGGTTCATTTATATCTCTCTTTCACCTTTATAATTTAATTTTCTTTGATGTTACGGCATCGGTAAAGCCTTATCATATATATTATGATCTAGATTTTCCTTTAAGGCACAATTTAATTATGGAAATCTTTTATTTATTAATAATCATCTGTCCTGCATTGATTTCTAGTATTCATAGAATGCACATATTGGGTATTTTATTATTTAGCTCATTTATTATTACAAAATTTTATTTTAACGATTACGTTATTTCAGTTTGGTGCTTTTTTTCAGCATTGATAAGTATCATAGTCTACCTCATTATGAGAGATTTAAAGGAGAATGAACAGCTAAGGAAAGTCGTACCCGATTTTGTGAAATTAAAAAGTACTTGAGTATAAATGTTTAAAATTAAATGATCATGACAGAAGACACCTTGCGACTTATACTTGATAAAAACCCAGGGTTACTAAGTATACTTTTAACAGGTGTATTATTACCTCTTGGCATTTTATTACTTACCAACCGCCATAACAGAAAACAAAAAGAATCTGATAAATCACTTCACGTAAGATTTAATTCAAAAAAACATCTACGAATCCAGGAAAAAATTATTTACGCATCCCTTTCAAAAATTCTGTTTGAGATTCAGCAACTCCACGCATCTCTTTCAGAAACTTCTGATGATAACGAGTTTGTAATTAACTCGCTTAAGAAATTTGATGGAACTATCATAAAATATCATGAAGATATTGCGAACAACATGCTTTATCAGTCCTCAGAGGTCATAAATCTTATTTATAAATTTTACAGACAAATTAACGACTTAAAATTAGAAGTTAAAGAACTTACTAAAAAACAACAATTTGATTTAGTTCCGGTGTCTATTTTTTATTTCTCACAAAAACTGGCCGATATTTTAATAGAATTACAAGGAATATTTATAAAGGAGCGCGGCGATTTGAAAATTCATTTTGATAAAACGCAGCAAGAAATGATGAGGAACTGTTGTGGACAAGCGCCAGCAGAGGCTATAAAGAAAAAATACGATCAAGTAAGACATACTTTAACAGTTACATAAAGAAATGATCATACTTGAAACGAAAAACTATCCAAGGCTTATAGTACATATAAAGCAGTATGTAGTTTAGATATTACAAGTGAAATGGGAGATAGGCCAAACTAAAAAAAAGGAGAGTGAATAATCGCTCGCCTTTTTTATATTAAATTGTCAGACAATTGTACAGCCTTACATTTCGCTGCAATGTTTTGCAGCAACTCGACAATTAGTAGCACATTTTTTACAATCTGTCATATCATATTTATCACATTCTGTCACGCACTTTTCACATACTTTCGCGCACTCTGTGCATTCGTTCTTAGTATCTTTACTATCCGACTTCATACATTTTACTGCTTTCGTACATGCAGTAACGCATTCCTTACAAAGTTTTTCACACTCCGCCATTTTAGAACTATTTGCTGAACAAGTCTTCTCTACTTTTTTGCAAGAAGCAATACACGTATTACAAGCATCAATACAAGCCTTGTATTTTTCGGACTTTAGTTCATTCTTTACAATTGCTTTATCTTTTGACAAATACAATTTTGTTGTTGCGGCCATTGAGATTAAGCCAATTGTTGCGAATACCAAGATTAATTTTTTCATTTTTTTTCGTTTTAGGTTTTTTTAATTATTATACTCATCAAAGGTGGACTAAATGCGTAAAAATGAATTACATAATCCGACAAAAAGATTATATAAATCACACTTGTTTGACAAGCTATTAATTCAATAATTTTTCACATACTATAATATGTGAATTATATAAGTTATTACCCGAACTTGTATAACACATATAAGTTTTTATTATTGGAATTTTACATTGTAACAATTCAGTTACAAACTAAATTAAATAATCATGTCTACAACAACTTCAAACAAAGAGGAGAAAAAAATTATTTCTCCAGTTGACAATCAAAAAAATGTGGAAAATCACAAAAAAATTGCAACACATCTTGAAACAGCAGCAAAACATCATCAGGATGCTGCAAAACACCATGAGGCGGATAACCACGAAAAAGCTGCATTAAGTACTGTGAAAGCGCAAGGTCACTTGGTATTAGCGAATGAGGCTCAAAAAGAAGATGTAAAAAATCATGCAACAAAAGGCTAATTCTTTAACCTTTTAAACATTAATAAAGGCATCATATAACATGTGATGCCTTTTTTTTAATAAAAATAGTATGACACCCCTAACTAATAAATCCTATGGAAACCGAGCAAGATATTGATGCTAAAATTATTTCTATTACAAATAATATAAGGCAAAATCATCCAGAATTATTAAACTATTTAAATGAGATGCCAGTTACAATACCGAATGAAAATAATCCAAAAATAAATAGTGATGTTTTAAAATCCTATTATGACTCATTATGTTCTATTCTCAAAACATACGAAGAAGAGCATAATTATAAAAAATAAAATATGTGAATTTTGTAATACATAAAAATAACTATGTAATACATTCGATCTTAATCTTATGCACTTTTGTAATGTTGTGAAAATTTATTTGCAACTTAAATACTAAGAATATGAAAAATAATGAAACTTTGCAGAGAGAAGTTCTGGATGCTATTAAATGGGAGCCTTTATTGAACGCAGCTGAAATTGGTGTTACAGCTAAAGATGGTGTTATTACGTTAACAGGTGTTGTTGATAGTTATTCTAAAAAATCAGAAGCTGAAGATGCTGCCAAAAATGTGGCTGGTGTTAAAGCGGTTGTAGAAAAACTTGAAATCAAATTTAGCAGTAGCTTTGGTAAAAAAGATGACAATGAAATTGCTACGGAAGTATTAAATGCTTTTAAATGGAATTGGAGTGTTCCAAACGACAAAATAAAAGTAAAAGTTGAAAAAGGTTGGGTTACCCTGGAAGGTGAATTGCCATGGAATTACCAACGAGAAGCTGCAAAAAATGCTGTAAAAAATCTTTTAGGCGTTACCGGCGTTACGAGTAATGTAACAATCAAATCTGAATCACACGATGCGATCGAAAAGAAAGAAATTGAAGATGCAATAGCACGTAGCTGGTCAGTAAATGATAGAAATATTCATGTTAGTGTTTCGGGAACTAAAGTTACGTTAACCGGCACTGTAAATTCATGGTATCAAAAAGATGAAGCAGGTCGCATTGCATGGAATGCACCAGGCGTGTGGAACGTTGATAATGAATTAAAAGTAGAATATGAATACTCGCTAATTAATTAAATTGCAAGTAAAAAGCGGAAGGCAAATCTTCCGCTTTTTTTTATGAATCTGTATAAAAAAATCTATCAACCAACTCAAAATCATGAACGATACTCATAATTACGAAGTCAATCTTCTATGGAATCAAAATACAATAGGACTCTTAAGTTCTCCTGTCTTATCATCAAATATTGAGGTTGCTACACCTCCAGAATTTCCGAATGGAGTAAAAGATATATGGACACCTGAACATTTATTTGTAGCGTCTGTTAATGCTTGCTTAATGGCTACTTTTTTAGCTATTGTCGAAAATTCAAAAATGAAATTTATAAGTTATCAAAGTAACGCTATAGGCAAAGTAGATAAAATTGATGGTAAGTATACTGTAACTGAGATTTCCATTTGCCCAAAATTAGTAATTCCTTCTTCTCAGCCGGAAGATAGAATTAGGCGTGTATTTGAAATGAGCGAAAAGGCGTGTGTTATTTCTAACTCCATTAAAACAAAAATTATTTTAGATCCAATTATATCTATCATCTGAAATGGAAACAATTCACAATAATAATAGTGGTTTAGTTAAACAGAAATATTGCACTACAGAATAAAAATTTACCTTTGACAAATGCCTGTGAATAATTTCAATACAAAAGGTTTAACAACTAACCAGGTAATTCTTGCACGAGAAAAATTTGGACAAAACACGTTACACTATAAACAAGAAAATGGTGTTTTGGATGCACTTAAAAGTTTGGCGAAAGAGCCAATGATTATATTATTATTAGTTGCAGTTCTAATTTATTTTATAAGTGGGGAAATAGGTGATGGCATTTTTCTTTCGTCTTCAATCCTAATAGTTTCTGCCATTTCTTTATTTCAAGACTCACGAAGCCGTAATGCTTTGCAAAAACTTAAAAACCTTACCCAGCCCAATTGTAAAGTAATTAGAAATGGGGAAACGGAAGAAATAAAAAGTGACGACTTGGTTGTTGGAGACAGTTTGATAGTAGAAGAAGGGACTTCGATTACTGCAGATGGTATCATTGTTCATTCCAACGATTTTTCTGTAAACGAATCTATTCTTACAGGAGAATCGTTCTCCGTTTTTAAAGACAAATCAACCAAAGATAATCTTATTTTTAAGGGTACTACAGTTGCCAGCGGCTTAGCTATTGTTACGGTTACAAATATAGGAAACGAAACCAAGCTAGGAAAAATTGGCAAAAGCCTTGAAAGCATTAAAGAAGAAAAAACACCTCTAGAATTACAAATAAACAATTTTGTAAAAAAGTTAGTTATTGCAGGTGCTATAGTTTTCGCCGTAGTTTGGGGCATTAATTATTTTCGATCGTATAATTTACTAGACAGTTTACTAAAAGCACTAACGCTAGCAATGAGTATTTTGCCCGAAGAAATACCCATGGCATTTACTTCCTTTATGGCCATTGGCGCTTGGAGATTGATGAAAATGGGAGTTGTTGTTAAGCAAATGAAAACAGTTGAAACATTGGGCTCCGCTACGGTTATTTGCACGGATAAAACAGGAACCATCACCGAAAATAAAATGAGTTTGGCAAAAGTGTTTTCATTGACCTCTCAAAAAATTACTAATCCTGATGAAGCAAATGATGATGAAAAAGCATTAATAAAAATGGCCATGTGGGCAAGCGAACCAATTCCATTCGACCCAATGGAAATAGCCTTGCATAAATCTTATTCCGATTTATATACAAGAGATGAACGGCGCAGTTTTAAGTTAGTTCATGAATATCCATTGGATGGAAAGCCGCCTATGATGACACATGTTTTTGAAGACAATTCGGGCAACAGAATCATCGCGGCTAAGGGCGCACCCGAAGCATTGATGAACATTAGCAATTTGTCAAAAGAAGAAGCGCAACAAATTGAAAAAGCAATACAACTTATAACGAAAGATGGTTACAGGGTTTTAGGCGTTGCTGAAAGTGATTTTAAAGGAAATAATTTTCCAAAAACACAACAGGAATTTAAGTTTACATTTAAAGGCATTGTTGCGTTCTATGATCCACCAAAAAAAAATATCACTAAAGTATTGGAAGATTTTTATAAAGCAGGCGTAACAGTAAAAATAATTACAGGAGACAATGCCGCAACAACAACAGCCATTGCCAAACAAATTGCCTTTAAAGGGTTTGAGAATAGTTTGACAGGTGATGAACTGATGAAATTATCGAATGAAGAATTGCAGAAAAGTGTAATGAATACCAATGTTTTTTGCCGAATGTTTCCTGAAGCAAAATTAAGAATAATTACGGCCCTAAAAGAGCAAAATCAAATTGTTGCTATGACAGGCGATGGAGTAAATGATGGGCCGGCTCTTAAAGCAGCGCACATTGGTATTGCAATGGGAAGAAAAGGAACAGAAATAGCCAAACAAGCATCTTCACTAATTTTATTAGAAGATGATTTATCAAAAATGGTAGACGCCGTAGCAATGGGTAGAAAAATTTACACCAATCTAAAAAAAGCAATTCAATACATTATATCCATTCACATCCCAATTATATTCACCGTTTTTATTCCATTAGCTTTAAACTGGATTTATCCTAATATCTTTTCACCAGTGCATATCATTTTCTTAGAATTGATCATGGGACCGACTTGCTCTATCATTTTTGAAAATGAGCCAATGGAGAAAAACACCATGTTTCAAAAACCAAGACCATTTACTACTACTTTTTTTAGTTGGAAAGAATTAACAACTAGCGTAATTCAAGGAATAGCCATAACAGTAGGAACTTTATTTGCTTATCAATATTCGGTTTACCTGAAATTTGATGAGGCGCATACCCGAACAATAGTCTTCGCAGTTTTAATTGTAGCTAACATATTTCTAACCCTGGTAAATCGTTCTTTTTATTATTCAATTTTCACCACTTTAAGATATAAAAACAATATGGTTCTGCTCATTATTGCTATCACCATTACTATTACAGCTCTACTGCTATTTGTACCACCACTGACGACTTTTTTTGAATTTGAGAGACTTACGGTTGCACAATTATTTATCTGTATTGGAATAGGTTTTATATCAGTAATTTGGTACGAATTGGTGAAAATACACACAAGACTAAAAGCAATACGGAAAGACAAACTAAGCTTAATTCATGCTATAATACGTGAATGATGTAACTTATGTAAACTATTTTGTAAAATTTATTAGCTCATTCATATTCACCTTTGTGCATAAAAATTGGCTTAATAACTATGTCGGTTCTATAAAATAAATTTCCGATATGAAAACTAAATTAGCTTTAGCCCTCCTAAGTAGTTTATTAGTACTTACAACTTGTACTAAAGATAGTGCAGGTCCGGATGGATGCTTTCAGGAAGATGTATTACCTATTTTCGTTTCAAACTGCACAATGTCTGGATGTCATAATTCAAAAGATAAAAGAGCAGGTTACGATTTAGGTAACTATGAAGGAATTATGAAAGGAATTAAGGCCAAGCACCCACTCAATAGTGAAATTTATAATACTATAAAAGGCAACAATCCATCAATGCCCCAGAAACCATACACCAACTTAAGTTCTAAAGATGTGAATATGATTAAGCTCTGGATAAATATGGGCGCCCGTAATTCTTCAAATTGTAAAAATTGTGACACTGCAAATTTTAGTTATTCCGGGCGAATTAAAAATATAATTCAGGTTTGGTGTGTTGGATGCCATAACTCTGGCAATAATGGTGGTGGTTTTGATTTGTCAGATTACAATGGATTAGTTAATGCAATTCCAAATAATAAACTACTTGGAAGTATAAAACATCTGCCTGGATTTTTAGCTATGCCTCAAACGGGTGGACGGATATCACAATGTGAAATTACGGCAATTGAAAAATGGATTGGTGCCGGGCATCCGAATAACTAAGTATTTTATAGTTTAATTTTTCGGGGTTTCACATTTGCGTTAGTGCTACTAAATGTGTGAATTATGCAATTTATAAAAAAAAATTTGTAAAACTTATTAGTTGAATTACGGCCACCTTTGTGCATAATAAAACGATAAAAATGAAAAAAATAATAAATATTGTAACAACAGGCTTCATTATGGGAATATTGATGATTGGTTGTAATGAAGCATCAAAAAAAGATATAAAAGATGCTAGGGATAATATAAAAGATGCTAATAAAGATCTTTCGGAAGCAGTAGTAGCAGCAAATGATACTGCAAAAACAAGAGCAATAAAAAACTGGCAGTCTTTTAAAATTCAATCTGATTCTTCCATTGCTGGCATGAATAGAAATTTAGCGAGACTTGAAGCAAAAATCGCAAAAGCTAATAAGGCAAATAAAGCAAAGTTAAAAACTGATATAGATAATACAAGGCAAAAATTTGAGTCTCAAAAAGAAAAATTGCATCAAATGAACATTGAATTTGAGAATGATATGAAACATTTTGATGAAGCAGCAGTAGCAAAAAATGAATCTTTTCAACGCGAATTTAAACATGATATGAATGAACTAGCTACAGCATTTAAAGATCTATTTAACGATAACGTGAAATAATTCTAAGCTTTAATTAATTGTAACAAACAAATAAAAAAATTAAAAAGTGTCAGTTCAACCATACACACAATTATGTATAGAAATTCAGCTACAACCTAAATCTAAACCAAAATGCCTCAAACTAACGAAGATTTGCAAAAAGATGTTTTAAACGCTATTAAATGGGAACCCTTATTAAATGCTGCAGAAGTTGGTGTAACAGCTAAAGATGGTGTTGTTACCCTTACGGGAGTTGTTGATAGTTACGCGAAAAAACTAGAAGCTGAAACGGCAGCTAAAAATGTTGTTGGTGTAAAAGCAGTAGTTGAAGCTATTGAAATTAAGTTTGTTGGTTTTGGTAAAAAGCCGGATTCTGAAATTGCAACTGATGTAATAGCGGCTTTAAAATGGAATTGGCAGTTTTCAAGTAGCAAAATAAAAATTAAAGTAGAAAATGCCTGGGTTACACTTGAAGGAGAATTGACCTGGAATTACCAAAGAGAGGCCGCAAAAAATGCAATTATTCATGTTTCTGGAATAAGAGGAGTGAATAATGAAATTAAACTAAAATCTGAGACACAAGCTGAAGTTGAAAAAAACACAATAGAACAAGCACTTATTAGAAGTTCGTCGGTTAATGCCAAAGAAATTCAAATTCAGGTTAAAGGCAATAAAGTAACACTAACTGGAAAAGTACACTCATTAACCCAAAAAAATGAAGCGGAACGAATTGCTTGGGCTGCTCCGGGTGTTGAATCAATAGATAATCAATTAGATATTCGATACACTGATGAATTGGTTAGCTCTTTCATATAATTCAATTTTAATACAAGCTAACGTAATTAAAACAGTCAAAATAAATATCTAATAATTAAAAAATGGTAAAAATAATTAAAAAGAAACCAAGCGAAAAAGATAAAACTACTTTTCCGGGTTATCCATTGTATCCTACTTCAGATGATATTTATAGTAAGGGTAAAGAAGAAAAAGATTTGAATCCTGAAGATGTTTCAAAAAAGAAGTTACCGAATGAAAAACAAGGAACACCTAATGAAAAAGACTTTAACGATGATATGACGGGAGGTGACTTAGATGTGCCTGGATCTGAATTAGATGACGCTCAAGAAAACATAGGAGGTGACGATCATAATAACCTGGATGAAGATGATAACGATTTTATGGACTAATTAGGAAAATCTTTCGTAGTATATTATTAAATAATTAATCCACTAAAAATAAAAAAATGGAAACAACAAACGCAAACAACGCTTTAACATCGATGATGGAAGCTTATAAAAAACAATTAAATCAAGTTTCGGAATTTTACACCAACATGTTCAATTCTTTCTCAGGACAAAGTAAAAGCATGTGGAATCCAATGCAAAATCAAAGCAATTTGTTTTTTAATAATGATGCATTAAAATCTATGTTTACACCTTTTAATGGTTTTGGCATGAATAACGGAGCTTCAAACCCTTTTATGAATTTATTTTCAAATCCATTTGATAGGATGGTTAAACAAGTTTCGGATTACAATCATAATTTAATGGGTTCGTTAACCAAGCAATTTGATAACGCTAATTCTGACGGACATTCAATTGGAGATAAATATCAAAAGCTGGTTCAAGAAAGAAATGAGGCTTCGAAAGTATACATAAACACTTTAGCCGAAACATTCAACAAACAGATGGAATCGATATTAGCTACAAATAAAAAACTGCAAGAAGAAACCAATAAGCAGTTTGAAGACGTCTTAAAACATACACAACAATTTTGGGCTGATGTTTTAAATATGAATCAAACACCACCACCGTTACCTAATTTTTCAAAAGATGGAGCGGCAACGGAATTTAAAAAAGATAAATCGACTGTAAAAGTTTAAAATAATTCATTATGGAACAATCTATAAAAGAAAACAGGGCTGAAACTTTCAGTCCTGTTTATAAAGAATATAATCAGGATTTAAATGCTTTTTTTGATATTGATAAGCTTATTTCTGAGATGTTGTCTTCAAAAAAAGTCAAGACCATATATTGTAACTCATTATTTGCCGAAGAAACAATAAATGTCATTATAGGTTATTTTAATGAGCAAACTAATTTAAATAATAGTTTCAAGCACAGTGTGCTTAACGAAATTGAAAATATTGAATTTGCTTATTCAACTGATAATAAAAAATTAGCAGCAAATATTGAAATAAATTCCGAAAATTCTTTAATAGCTTCTGCAAACGGAATGAAAAATATTTTAGAAGCTTTTATCAGGTATAGTGATTTTACATCAGATTTAAATAACAATTCTTTTGAAGAAATAGAATACGTTACAGAACCTGCAAGTGAAGCGCATGATTCATCAAAGATATGGGTAGCACAAACTATTGATGAACCCTGGTTCAAATAAATTAAAATAATCATTCAAAATGAAAAAATTAGAAAATAAAACTGTTTTTATTACTGGCGGCTTATCAGGCATCGGAAAGGCCTGTGCAATTGAAGCTGCAAAACATGGCGCGAATATAGTGGTTGCTGATCTTAGATCAGAACTGGTAGATGCGGCTATGGAAGAAATAAAAAAAGAAAATTCGAAAGCTCTTTTTGTGGAATGCGACGTATCGCAATATGATCAGGTAAAATCTGCGGTGCAGGAAGTTATCTCAGTATTTTCAACGCTCGACATAGCGCTTAATAATGCAGGTATAGGCGGTAAGCCAAGCAAAATAGGGGATATGACAGAAGAAGTTTGGCTACAGGTGATTGGTGTAAATCTTAATGGTGTTTTCAATTGCATGAAACATGAATTAACGCAAATGACAAAACAGAGGAATGGAATTATTGTAAATATCTCTTCGGTAATGGGTAAAGTAGGAACTCCGCTAACCTGTCATTACGTAGCGGCAAAACATGGTGTTATTGGGCTTACTCAAACAGCCGCTCTCGAATATGCTACAGAAGGTATACGAATTAATGCCATTTGTCCTGGTTTTGTTGAATCTCCATTTTTAACCAAAGCGCACATTAATAATCATCCCGATTTTAAGCAACACTTAATAGATTTGCATCCAATGAAGCGTTTGGGTAAACCCGAAGAAATTGCTAAAGGATTTATTTTTCTTGCTTCGGATGATAGTTCCTTTGTTACAGGAACAGCTCTTGAGATTGACGGAGGTTATTTAGCGGAATAATTAGTTCAAATAAAATTAAATATATTAAATGGAACACTCAAAAGAATTCAATATAGCTGAATACATAAGCAATACTTTTAAGAACAATCAAAAAATAATAAAAAATTATTTGGAAAATGCTTCAGGCTATCATCATGATAATCGCGATATAGCACTGACTTATTTTAACTATTTAAGTAAACTTCTTATTAGCCCTAAAGAACTCACTAAAGTTCAAAATTCATACCTGAAGTTTTTTCAGGATCAACAAGCGATATGGAAGAACATATTTACGCCATCCAATTCTTTAGATAAAACACTTTCAACTCCTGTTGAAAAAGCAGATAGGCGCTTTTCAGCGATAGAATGGAGTGAATACCCTTATTTTAATTTTATTAAGCAAAGCTATTTGTTGTTAGAAAAACTTTCTGAACAAATAATAGATGAAACCGAAATTGACGAGAAGAAAAAGAAAAAACTGGGATTTTATAATGAACAGTACATGGATTTATTTTCTCCTGCAAATTTTTTGGCAACAAATCCGGAGGCATTAAAACATGCTATAGATACCAACGGAAAAAGTTTATGGGATGGATTTAATAACTTAACGAATGATGTTGAAAAAGGTAGAATATCCCAGGTAGATGAATCGTTATTTGAAGTCGGTAAAAATCTTGCTATGACACCTGGAAATATTGTATTTGAAAATGAATTAATTCAACTCATTCAATACAGCCCTTCAACAAAAAAAGTGCATGAAATACCTTTATTAATTATCCCACCCTGGATTAATAAATTTTACATTTTAGACATTGATCCGAAGAAATCATTTGTAAAATTTTTGGTTGAACAAGGCATAACTGTCTATATAATCTCGTGGAGAAATCCTATTCCCGGAATGGGAAATGTAACATTTGATGATTATGTAAAAGAAGGTGCCTTAAAAGCGATTGAAGTAGCACGAACAATCTCTAACGTAAAACAAATAAATACATTGGGTTATTGCCTTGGAGGAACTTTATTAGGCGTTGCAAGTGCAATTGTTTCTGTTGATAAAAAAAGTAATCCCATTAATTCTGCAACATTTTTGGCCTCCATGATCGATTTCTCTGATATTGGTCCAATGGGAGATGTAATTGATGAAGCATTGGTTAAAAAACTAGAGCGGGGCGAAATGCTTAATGGTGGAATTATGCACGGCCATGATATGGAAAGAGCATTTAACCTTATTCGGGCAAGTGATTTAATTTGGAACTATGCTGTAAATAATTATTTATTGGGACTAAGTCCTACCGCATTTGATGTAATGTATTGGACAAATGATAACACTAATTTACCTGCCAAAATGTATACATATTATATGCGTTATATGATATTAGAAAACAAATTGAGTCGGAAAAATTCTTTAACAATATGTAAAACTCCTATTGACATTAGCAAAATTGAATTCCCGGTATTTGTTGTTGGCCTGAGCGAAGATTATATTTCCCCTGCAAAAACGGCGTTTCTTACAACCAAATTAGTAAGTGGGCAGGTTGAATTTATATTGGGCGGATCGGGCCATGTTATAGGGACTATAAACCCTCCTTCAAAAAATAAATACGGTTATTACCTTGATGGTAAATTGGGAGATAGTTTTGAAGAGTGGCGCAATACTGCCAAATACCACGAAGGTAGTTGGTGGACACCCTGGACGGAGAGATTAATTAATAATTCTGGTAAACAAATTCCTGCACCGGAAAAAGCCGGTAACGAAAAATATAAAATCATAGAACCCGCACCAGGTAGATATGTAAAAGAAAAATGTCATCTCATTTTTAAAAATAATAATTATGCCTAAAATTAATAACTATCCCATTTATAATTTAAGCAACTCGCATTTCCAAAATGTGGAATTAGTTACAACTAAAAGTATTTCTCTTAAGGGTCAGTTTGTTCAATTTAAAGTTGTAGAAGACAACATTGAATATATCTATCCATCTGAAAAATATTGTTTTTTACCTAATGAAAACAAACATCAATTTTGGAAATTATTTAATTCAAAAAAAGGAGAGTTTAAAGAATTACCAAATTATATTATCCAATTAGATCTCACCGAGATAAAAAAAATAATTATAGAACCAATACTAGTTTAATAAATGAAAAATTTAAAACATATTTTCGAACCACAATCTATAGCTATTATTGGAGCAACGGCAAAAGCAGGAGCAGTTGGAAATGCTATCCTTATTAATATTCTTGAATCTGGATTTAAAGGCGCGGTTTATCCTGTTAATCCAAAATATGAAAATATCAGAAGCCTCAAAACTTATGATGATGTTACGGAAATTATAGATACTGTTGATTTAGCTATTATATGTATTCCACCAACTGCGGTAGAATGTGCTATTGCACAGTGTGCAAAAAAAGGAATAAAAGCTGTTGTCTTAATTACAGCCGGTTTTAAAGAAATAGGAGCTGAAGGAAAAAAGCTGGAAGATGCTATTATTTATACGGCAAAAAAATATAACATTGATTTAATCGGACCTAATTGTTTGGGAATTGTAAATACTTCTAATAAAATAAAACTGAATGCTAATTTTTCTTTTAAAATGCCGCATTCAGGCAATATTGCATTGGTCTCTCAAAGTGGCGCCATTGGTGTTGTTGCAATAGACTATGCTCATCAACAGGATCTGGGTATTTCAAAATTCGCGTCCATAGGCAATAAAGCCGTTATTGATGAATGTGATGTTCTTGATTATTTAATTCATGATGACGAAACAAAAATAATTACCATGTACATTGAGGATATTAGCAATCCAAAACGATTTTTTGAAATGGCTAAAAAAGCTGCTTTAAATAAAAAACCAATAATTGTTATAAAAACAGGTGTTTCAGCCCGTGGCGCTGTCGCGGCGCATTCACATACTGGGGCATTGTCTAGTTCAGATACTGCTTATGACGCACTCTTTAAACAATGCGGTGTTATCAGGGTAACAACACTCGAGGAATTATTTGAAATTGCAAAAGGTTTTACATGTCTGGTAGAAACAAAAGGAAATAGAGTTGCTATATTAACTAACGGGGGCGGTATGGGTATAATAGCAACAGATGCCGTTGAAAAATATCATTTAGAAATGACCACTTTTGACGCAAACACATTAGATGCATTTAAAAAAGTATTACCGGCAACAGCTAGTTTTAATAACCCGGTAGATATTGTTGGCGATGCTGACGCAAAAAGATTTAGTGATGCGTTGGAAATCATTGTCAAAGACAAAAATGTAGATGCGATTATTGTTTCTGTTACGCCAACCATAAAAACAGATATGAATGCGATTGCTTCTGTACTTTGTAATTATGCACAGTCCAATCCCAAAATTCCAATCTTGGCTAATTTATTATCCTTTGAAGCAGAGCCAACATTCATACAATTATTGGAAAAAGAAAATATACCCAATTTTGATTTTCCTGAAATTAATGTGCGTGCATTAGCGGTAATGGCTAACTATTACAGTTGGCTAAAATTACCACAAATTAATACACCAACATTTAAAGTCAATAAAGAATTAGTGGAAACAACATTCACTCATTTAAAAAAAGAAAGAAGAGACCATCTTACCGAGCCTGAATCTTATGCCGTTTTAGAAGCATACGGGATGAAAAGTTTAGAGCATTCAACTGCCAAAACTATTGATGAGGCACTCGTTTCTGCAAGTAAAATTGGGTACCCGGTCGTTTTAAAAATAGTTTCACCCGACATAATGCATAAAATTGATGTTGGTGGTGTTAAAATTAATCTTAAGAATGAAGACGATCTGAAAAGCGCATATACTGAAATTACAAAGAGTGTAAAAAGCAAAAAACCTGAAGCGAATATCCACGGTTTTTTAATTGAAAAAATGTTTTCTCAAAAAGGCATTGAAACAATTGTAGGCATTAAATCGCTAAAAGGCTTTGGGCATTTAATTATGTTTGGTTTAGGCGGAACCTTTGTAGAATTGTATAAAGATGTTTCTTTCCGATTAGCACCACTTAGCAAACAAGATGCTATGGATATGATTACTGAGACAAAAGGTTATCAAATTTTAAAAGGGTACAGAGGCCAGGCAACTTACGACATAGAAGCTATAGTCGATTGTTTGTTGCACGTATCTCAATTAGTAATTGATTTTCCAATAATAAAAGAAATGGATATGAATCCAATAATAGTTTTAGAAGCTGGTAAAGGCGCGGTAGTAATGGATGCGAAATTAGTATGTGCAGAACAACCTATTGCGGCGAGTGGGGATAAAATGAATAAGGAAAGTTTGGTTTCTGCAAACTAATATAATTAAAAAAAAGATTTATGAACGAAGTGATAAAAACAATATTCGAGCGAAGAGCTGTCAGAAAATATAAAGAGCAAGGAGTTAGTAAGGATATAATTGAACAATTGTTAGAAGCCGGACGAATGGCTCCTTCTGCTTTAGGTAAGCAACCGTGGAAATTTTATATCGTTACATCAAAAGAAGATCTTGAATTATTTTCAAAAGAAATTATTAAAGTAGGCATGAAAAGTATTCCTGAAATGGGAATTAAAAAAACGGTAAAAGCTATCGTATCGGAGATAACCCATATATCCACTATTGTTGATTTTTTTAAAGCAAAAGATCCGGTATTTCATGGCGCTCCTGTAGCAATATTTATTACTGCATTAAAAGACGATGAATGGGCGGCTTTAGACATTGGAATGTGTTCTCAAAACATCATGTTGGCAGCTAAATCTTTGGGGTTGGAAACATGCCCTGTTGGTTTTGCAACCTATATTGAAAAGGCAGAGCATTATTATAAATTAGGAATTTCATCAACTGAAAAAGTGCATTTGGCAATTATAGTTGGCTATGGCGACGAAAAACCTGCCTTACATAAAAGAAATAAAGAGAATGCTTTTTACAAATAAAAATTTTGTCGCTAAAAAGGCTTTTGCTACAAAAACACAAAACATTAAAAAATTGCTAATAGCTAGTTTTTTCATTATCTCAATTATATTTATATGAACAAACTCTTTAATTTTTTCCTAATACTATTTATTTTCTCTTGCAAAAATAAAACTGTAAAAGTAAAACCAATAATTTCAACGATAACAGAATCTGTGTATGCTTCAGGATCTTTAAAAAGTAATCAGCAATACCAGGCATTTGCAACCGTTAATGGAATTATTCAAACTTTTTATGTAAAAGAAGGCGACTCGGTAAAAATAGGAACACCTATTTTATCTATTGCAAGCGACTTGCAAAAACTAAATAGTGAAAATGCGGCCTTAGCTTCTAATTACAATAACGTTTCCGGTAATCAGGATAAATTAAATGATGCGCAACAAGCAATTTATTTACAAAAAAATAAAATGGATAATGATGCATTATTATTAGCCCGGCAAAAAAATTTATGGGCGGATACTATTGGCACTAAAGTTGACTTAGAGCAAAAAGAATTAGCTGTTGAGAATTCAAAAACACTATATCAATCAGCGCTGATTAAATATAACGATTTAAAAAAACAAATTAATTTTATTGCTTCGCAATCCAATAAAAATTTACAAATAACACAAAGTCAATCTTCTGATTTTATTATAAAAAGCCAGGTAAACGGCATGGTTTATAAATTATATAAAGATAAAGGCGAAGCTATAACAATACAAACTCCTTTAGCATTAATAGGCAATAAAAATGATTTTATTTTAGAAATGCAGGTGGACGAATTTGATATTATAAAAATCACAAAGGGTTTAACTATTTTGGTAACGATGGATAGTTATAAGGGACAAGTATTTAAAGCACGGGTATCAAATATATCACCAATGATGAATGAGCGCAGCAAAACTTTTCTAGTAGAAGCTACTTTTATTGATCCGCCAAAAACCCTCTATCCATTTATTAGTTTTGAAGCCAATATTGTTATTCAAACAAAACAAAAAGCGTTATTGATTCCACGCAATTTATTATTAAACGATTCAACAGTTATAAAAGCTAATGGAGATAAAGTCATCATAAAAACCGGGCTTAAAGATTATCAAATGGTTGAAGTATTATCAGGCATTAATACTAATGATGAATTGATAAGTCCCATCAAATGAAAATAAAACTGATATACAATATATCTTTTTCATTGCTCATGGCTCGCTGGAAACAAACACTTGTAGCAGCTATTGGTGTTACTTTTAGTATTACCATGTTTATTGCCTTGCTTAGTTTTATGGCTGGCTTAAATGATATGTTAAATGGGTTAATGCTTAACCGAACACCTCATGTGCATCTGTATAACGAAATAAAAGCAGCCGAAAATCAACCCATAAGCCTTTTTTCAAAAAATAAAAGGCAGTATAATTTTATTGGTTCCATAAAACCTAGTAATGAGTTACCACAAATACATAATAGTGCCGCAATTATCCAGGCGCTTAAAAAAAATAAACGTGTCCTTGGTGTTGCACCAAAAATAATTGCACAAGTATTTTATAATGTTGGTACAATAAATCTTACAGGTATTATTAATGGAATAGATGTTGAAGAAGAAGATAAATTATTTGATTTTAAAACCAATGTTATTGAAGGTAATTTTTTAGACCTTAAAATTATTTCCAATAGCATTATATTAGGCAAAGGTGCTGCCGACAATATGTTAGTAAACGTAGGCGATATGATACAGGTTACCACTACTAAAGGTGATCAGGTTCAATTAAAAGTTGTTGGTTTTTATCAGTCAGGTATTTCAGAAATTGATAAAGTGCAAAGTTATACCTCCATTACTACGGCTCAAAAATTGTTGGGCGAATCAAATAACTACATCACCGATATTCAAATAAAATTAACAGATATTTTACAAGCACCAAAAGTTGCAAAAGAATATAAAAAATTATTTGAAGTAGAAGCTCTTGATATCCAAACTGCTAATTCGCAATTTGAAACAGGCAGTTTTGTAAGATCGCTTATTTCATATTCTGTTGGTATTGTTTTGCTAATAGTTGCTGGTTTTGGTATTTATAACATTTTAAACATGATGATATTTGAAAAAATGGATACGATTGCCATTTTAAAAGCCACAGGATTTTCGGGTAAAGATGTAAAGCGAATTTTTATATCCATAGCGCTTACCATTGGGATTTTTGGAGGCTCTTTAGGCTTATTATTTGGCTTTGGTTTATCAGCTATGATAGATCAAATACCTTTTAAAACAGCATCACTACCAACTATTAAAACCTATCCAATAAATTACAATCCTATGTTTTATATTATTGGAGGTGTTTTCTCAATTGTAACAACTTATTTTGCAGGCTTTTTTCCTGCACGTAAAGCCAGTAAAGTAGATCCTGTAATTATTATTAGAGGTAAATAATTATGGAAACTAAAGTGTTAGAAGCTATTCACATTAACAAATATTTTCACGACCCAGTGAAAGTACAGGTATTGAGCGATGTTGAATTTTCACTTTCAAAGGGAGAATTTGTTTCTATTATTGGTAAATCGGGTTGCGGAAAATCAACTTTATTGTATATTTTATCCACAATGGATACCGATTTTGAAGGAGATTTAAAAATTGATGGTGTTAGTATGCTGAAAAAAAAGGAAGCGGAATTGGCTCAGGTTCGAAATGAAAAAATAGGATTTGTATTTCAGTTTCATTATTTATTAAATGAGTTTTCTGTATTAAGAAATGTGATGTTACCTGGCGAAAAGTTAGGAAAATTTGCAGTGAAAGAAATTGAAAATAGAGCTTACGAAAAATTAAAAATATTAGGTATAGAGAAAGAAGCCCTAAAAAAACCTAATCAACTTTCCGGTGGACAAAAACAACGCGTGGCCATAGCAAGAGCTTTAATTAATGAGCCGATTATTATAATGGGAGATGAACCAACAGGTAACCTTGATAAAAAAAATGGTGATATGGTATTTGATATTTTTAAAGAATTAGCAGAAGTATATCATCAATCCTTACTTATTGTTACTCATGATAATGAATTCGCCGCTAAAACACACCGTATTATTGAAATGGCAGATGGTGAAATCATTAAAAAATAAAACATCAATAAAAAAACATAAACCATGAGTTGGAATTGCAAGAAAAAAGTGTAGGAATATTTACTGTAAAAGTAAAACGAGTGATTGCTACATATAATCATATATCTCTGGAATAAATATATATTATCCAACGTAACACCAGGACGGCTGCTGAACTTAGGCGATCATTTACCCGAAGTGAATTACTGCCATATATCTGTTATCGACAATGGCCTTGGGTTCGATCCAAAGTACAAAGACCGTATTTTTGAAGTGTTTCAAAGACTGCATGGACAGCAGGTATATAAAGGCACAGGAATGGGGCTTGCTATTTGCAAACGCATTGTGGAAAACCATAAAGGAATTATTACGGCAACCGGGCGATTAAATAAAGGTGCTACTTTTGATATTTATCTTCCAATAATTTAAACAGTTTCAAAAATATTATTAGAAATGAATTACAAACCATGTATTTCCAAAAGCTGCATACCAATGGCTACAGTTATTTTTGAACTATATTGTAAAGAAGTAACGTCTTTTAGCAGCTTTGATTACGCTAAAATTACCGTCAATGGCGGTAAGTCAGACTTGGACAGCGTATCTTTCGTATATGATTTTAAATTCTCAAATTCGTGATTTTCTTCAATTCTTCAAGGATTTCGTTCGAATCTAGCCCTATGTCGCCCGCAAATAAATAGAAAAAGTATCCCGAAGGGATTTTAATTCTCTGCAACATTGAAAGCTTGCTTTCGAATATGGAAGAAAATTAAAATACGGATCCGAAGGATCACTTTTTATATTTTGACTTTGGGATTTAAAGG
>JBDSFC010000617.1:0-15649 GCA_039919745.1 Bacteroidia bacterium
GAAGATAAATATCAATTAGAAAAAGGCGATACCATATTTCTTCCAAGAAAAGTTCAGCATGCTTTTGTGCAACTTAGCGAAAAAGGGAAAATGATCGTTTCTTATTTGCCGGCAGGTAAAATGGAAGAATTTTTTGCCGTAACTGATAAGTGGACCTCGGCGCCAAGCAAAGAAGAAATTGCAAAAGTATTTAATGACCACGATATGCAAGTGGTTGGTGCACCATTAAAGGTTAACTGATGTCTTGTATTCAAATAATAATTTTGGTAAACTTTTAATAATAAATTTCCTACCTTCACTTTACAACAAATGAAAAGACTGATCATATTATTTGTAAGCATCTTATTTTCTGCTTCTACCATGTATGCCACCGAAGTTCCGGAAGCAGTTAAAAAAGCTTTCGCGCAAAAATTTCCTAACGCTGCTAAAGTAAAATGGGAAAAAGAGAACGGCACCGAATACGAAGCTTCTTTTATACTCGATAAAACAGAAATGTCTGCCATATACACTGCTACAGGGGCGCTCAAGGAAATTGAAACTGAAATTCCAGTTTCAGAACTTCCACAAGCAGTTGTTGATGCTGTAAATAAAAAACATCCTAACGCTAAGATAAACGAAGCAGCAAGAATTGATCGCTCCAATAATACTGTACTTTTCGAAGCTGAGATAAGAGTAGGCGCTAAAAAAACCGATCTCTTGTTTGACGGGGTCGGTACTGAAATACACTAAATACCAATATTCAAAACTGCATATTTTTATATTCATTGTTCAGAAAATAAAAACTCACAACGCTGTGTTATAAAAGTTGAGACCGACGTGGAGAAAAACGATGCAAAAGATCTGATCCAAACAATTCCGGATTACGATAAACAGTCGTTGTTAGCAAGCCTCAAACACTCTGTTGAACTTTACCGAAAATTAAGAACAGCACTTTATGACGAAAAAATAATATTACATAATGATGTTGAGCGAAAAGTAATGGCTCACTTTGATACTCTTGAAAAGTAAAACAATTACAAATTAAATAAGGAGGAAATAATTTTACGCTGGCTTTATACTTGCTGCTCAATTTGTCAATGTATTACAGAATGTTTATTTTTATATGAAGGCAATGCTATTCCTTATTTATAAATGGATCCGTACAAAATAACTTTTGAGACCTGGAATAAAATCGCAAACATTTACCAGGAAAAATTTATGGATCTCGATCTGTACAATGATACGTATGATCTTTTTTGCTCGCATCTTAAGACTAGTTCCAAAATTTTAGAAATTGGTTGTGGCCCCGGAAATATAACAAGGTATTTATTACACAAAAGACCCGACCTTAAAATTGAAGGCGTTGATGTTGCTCCTAACATGATCGCGTTGGCAAAAGAAAATAATCCAGCTGCTGATTTTAAAGTAATGGATTGTAGAAACCTGAATACAGTTACTGAAAAGTTTGATGCTATTCTTTGTGGTTTTTGTATGCCTTATTTGTCAAAAGACGCTTGCACTAAACTCATTAAAGATAGCTCCGCACTATTAAACACAAATGGATTATTTTATTTCAGTACCATTGAAGGTGATTATAGTCGCTCTGGATATGAATCCGGTAGCAGTGGCGACCAGGCTTTTGTTTATTATTATCGAGAGAATGATCTGTCAGAGTTATTAAAAGAAAATAATTTCGAAACGGTTGAACTCATTCAGAAACACTACCAAAAAACAGAAACCGAATTATCAACACATTTAATTTTTATTGCCAGGAAAAAATGATCTTTACCCGATCACTTTTTTATTAATGCGATAACCTTTACCCTTTTGTGATTGAATAATGCGTTTGCCAAAAAACTGGCGGATATTATAAATATGTACATCTATCGTGCGTTTATTCGCAACACTTTCATCCATCCAGATCAAGCCAGCAATTTCTGTCTTGCTAAAAAATTTATCAGGTGTATTATATAACAGCTCAAAGACTTTAAATTCTTTTCTTGGTAATTGAATAGGTTCGCCTTTATTGAAGATCAAAAACTTCTCATCATCCAAAATAACTTCTTTACTCGAACCTGATTTTACTTTTACCCTTCTCTTTAAAAAATTCTTTAAAAACAAGATCATTACACCGGGTTTATTATGAAAATTAATAAATGAATCCGCGCCCGAATTAAAAGCAATTTCCTGGGCAAAATCATCCTGCTTTTCGGAATAAATTATTACAAATGGTTTGCAGGTTAAATTGCGCAATTTAATTTCCTTGGTAATTAAAACAGCATCATTCGGCGAAAGATCTAAATTCAAAAAAATAATATCGCAATCGTTCTTTTCTATGAACTCAAAAAAATCAGCTTCCTGGTTACAAATAAAAACATTCGCATAGGTATTCTTGATCAGGTCAATGGTCTTAAAGATCCCACTGATCGAATTATCAAAAAACACTATAGAATAATCGCTAAGCCCCATAACAAGAAACGTAAAGTTTGTTTATTAAGTTTAACTCTAAGCCAAGCAAAAGTTAATTTAATATTAAATAAATTCTATCCCAAGGATACAAACATCATCTGTTTGCTCATTTATACCTTTCCACTGTTGAAAATGACTTTCAATATCTAATGATTGCATGTTTATTGGCAGATCTTTTAGAGAAACCAGGTAATTCTTAAAATTCCTGCTCCCCAGCTTTTTATTGTAATTGCCGCCAAACTGATCTTTGAAACCATCGCTATATAAATATACTTTTATAGGATTTTCAAATTTGCCGTATTGCGTTGTAAACTTCCTGTTGGTTTCTATTTGCCAACCGCCAATAGGAAAACTATCACCGTTTAAATGGATCGGTTCACTATCCTTAGCCATTATTAAGATAGAAGAATTAGCACCTGCAAATTGAAAATCACGCGTCTCTGAATTAAACGCTATTAAAGAAATTTCCATCCAATCATTATTCAAGTCGGCATCATCTTCATGACGCTTAAATGTTTCTATCCATTTTTTATCTATCTCATTTAAGATATCGCCCAACTCTGAATACTCTTTTGAATACACCAGGTAATTTAAAAATCCAATAGCCAAAGTAGAAAGCATAGCGCCCCCTACCCCATGCCCGGTGCAATCGCCAACTGCATAATAGCTCCAGCCGTCTTTTTTTCCCAACCAAAAAAAATCGCCGCCAATTATTTGAAGCGGATTATAAAATACAAAATAAGGATGTCCGTTCTTTTTAAAATGCCTTTCCTGTGGCAGCATACCTTGTTGTACAAATGATGCGTAGTACAATCCGTCAATAAGATCTTTGTTCTTTTTCTCGAGTACCTGGTAAGCTTTTGAAATTTCGTGAGAAGGATTCTCATGTATAAATAGTTCTGTTGTCATACGGGGCAAAGAACGTAAGCGCAGTTAATACAATAGCCAAGCTATAATTAACACAAAGTTAATTTAGCCCAGAAGCTATAAAGTTTAGATGAATGGAGATTATTTATGCGCAAATATTTTGTTGGCAGAAATATTTAAAATGCCGGATATTTTTTGCGTTTCAATAAACAAGGTTTTTGAATTGGATGGATATTTGTGTTTGATAGATTTAAAGAACACATCCATTTTACCCACCCACACTTTTATTATTTTTAGATTTTTTTTACTGATGATACTTTTTAGTTTTTGATTTTCATCAATCTCTTTAGATAATTCACTAATGATATTCTTGATCTTTTTATCAGAACTAAAACCTGTCAATTCTGATTTTGAACAGATAAGTTTTAGCAGATCTACATTTAAGTGGTAATTTTCAAGCAGGGCTTCTAAAACAAAACCTTTATCATAAGTTGCTTCGATCTTTTTTAAAGAAAAATTTGTCTTTTTTTGTGTCATATATAAAGCAAAACGCCCGCTAATATAGCAGGCGTTTTAATTTATTTTTAAAGAAGATTATTTGCTCACTACTAATTTAACGGTTTCTTTACCGTTGATAGTGTTTAGTGTTACAAAGTAAATTCCACTATTTAATTCAGTAGTATTGATATTGAAAGAATTTTGACCAACAGTTAAGTTTTGGTTTTGAACCGGAGTAGCAACTAATTTACCTGTTACATCATAAATGTTAACGTTTAATGAAGATGCAGTGTTAGCATCGATCACTAAATTAGTTACACCGTTAGTTGGATTTGGAGCTAAAACTATTGAACCAATTTGTTTTTTAACTTCAGTGATACCGGTAAATAAAGTTAAAGGAGCAATTGAAGGATCAGAGAAACTAGCGCCTGAAGCGGCAACACCAGCACCAGCCGGACGGTAATCAGGAGTAAAGTATTGGTAAGGATTAACAAGGATACCAGAAGTAGAATTTAAAGTATCGTTATTGTTTGTTGTTTTAACCCAAAGATTTGGATTAACAAGGATTCCGAAAGTTCCGGTTTCCATTGCACGTTGACCGTAACCGGCAACGATATTGTTCATGAATTTTAAAGCACCGCCATTAGCGTTAGCTTCACAGGCTGCACCGTCAATATATAAACCGCGTGTTGCAGCATCCATCAATAAAGAGTTGTAGATCTTTAAGTTTGAATTACGACGGATACGAGCGTTTCTGCGGTAACCAGCTGCATAAGTTGCAGTTAATACACCTCTTAACGGCCCGATATGAGTTACGTTTGAGAAAATAGCTGAAGTTAATGGCGTGTTAGTTGTTCCGTTTGGATCATTATCTGATTCAAAACCTTCTGAAGTTGAAACAGCAGGAGCATCAGCAATTTGAGGGTCACGAACACCTAAAGCGTATTGCACATATCCTGAGTAACCATTATCTGTATCAAAATCATCATCTAAACAACGGTAAGCAACTAAGTGTTTGCAATTAACTGCACCACCAAACCACTCATACGCATCATCATTAGAAAAAGAAACTTGTACATAGTCAATTGTAGTTCCTTTACCAACTGCTCCCATTGTTAAACCGTTAATTTCTTTGTTTGGTTGATAAACATATCCACCAAATTCGATACGAACGTATTGTAATGAACCTGAGTTATCGTTATTGTTTGATCCACCGTATTGTACATCAGTTGAAACAGGAAATCCTTCTACATAATTTGTTCCAGCAGGGTTGGTAAGAGTTCCTGTACCAGCAGGGCTGTTGTTAACGCCTAAACCTAATAATACAACACCGCCCCAATCACCTAAGCCTCTTAAGCCCGGGGCTTGATTTGATGTAAATACAATTGGTTGGTTAACTGTACCATTTGCGATTAATTGAGAACCAGTAGTAACTAATAAACATGCACCCGTTACCGCTTTATCACCTAAAATTGTTACTCCCGGTTGAATAGTTAATACTGCATTATTTTTTACAAAACATTGTGCAGATAAAAGAACTGTTTGTCCTGTTGCCCATGTTGTGTTAGCGGTAATGTTACCTGTAACTGTCATTGTGGGTGCAGGGTAAACTTTATTTTGTGGATCCCACTCCGTCCATGTGTTTGTCCACATTGCAGTTGGTGCCGGAGCAAAAGCCCCACGAAAAGTTGTTTGTGTGAAAAACGCTTGTCCCATGCTGATCGAAACAGTGGCAAGAGTTAATGCTGATAATAAAAGTTTTTTCATTTGTTTATGTTTTTAATTTTATGGCACAAATTTCCACACATTACCTTTACATACCGTTAATGGAAAATTAAATAAACAGGAATTATAGGTTATCTTAATGTTATGCGGCTTTTTAAAATCTGTAGCTGATGGCGAAAGAAAAGGTTGAGCCATAATTGCGCTGAAAATTCGCAAAATCCAAATCTTTATTATATGCGTTACTTTTTCTATCAGTACCCTTATAATAAATAACATAATCTTGATGAAGCAGATCTTTAACATTAAACCTAAGTTCGAGGCGGTTTTTTAAAAATGATTTAGTGAGCTGCCCGTCAATTACTGTTCTGGCATTCTCCCAACGGTTAGCAACCTGGTCATTTCCAACAATATAAATGCGTTCTCCTATCCGGTTAACCATTCCTGTAACACTAAAGCCATTGTCATTATCAATATATGAAATACCTCCATTAACTACATATGGCGATTGGCCTTGAAGGGGTCGGGTGTCCGCGACATGGCTATTAAGTCCTGCAACATTTACAATTGACTTTATTAAGGCCAGGTTCGAAAATACCGTAAGGTTATTTAAAAATTTAATGGAGTCTGTTTTTAGAATAGCGCCTAAATTGATACGGTATTCTAACTCTCCACCATAAACAGTTGCGTATGGTGCGTTATTATAAACGATTTGATTTTCACTGAAACGCTGCATATAACGTTCAATAGGGTTATTAAAATATTTATAAAAACCTGTAACAGTAATCAATTGACCACGTCCGGGATAAAGTTCAAATCTTGCATCATAATTTTTAATATAACATCTTGTTAATCCGGGATTGCCTGCGAGCGACAAACGTGTTTCGGGGTCAAACCAGGTACTTAAAGCCAACTCTCTAAACTCTGCCCTGTTCAATGTTTTATAATAAGCCAGTCTCACCCCAAATTTTTCATTTATATTGTAAATAATATTTAATGATGGTAGAAGATCCTTTATTGTGCTGTTAACAAAAACAGAATCGTTAAAGCGTTCCTTCACTATTATTTTTTGATTATAATTTTCCTGTCTTATTCCTCCGATCACTCTTACTTTATCCGCAAATTTAATTTCAGCCATGGCGTAAGCTGCTAATAATCTTGATGAAGCATGGTAGCTATCATCATACTTTGTAATTTCCGCAAGTTTAAAGCCTCCAGTGTGCAAAGGTGTAACGCTCATATTTTGTTGTGCAAAAATTTCATTTTCATTTAAATACAATAAACTATCATCTTTAAAAACACCTTGTGCCTGCCATTGAAACTGATCTAAACCAAATTGCCTTATATTATATTGTCGGTCGCGGTCTTGAGCCAGGCCTCCAATTTTTATATCTACTTTTATTTTTTCAGTTATTTTAAATAATCTTGAAAGGTCTAGTTTTCCACTTTTTAAAATCTCGTTTAATTTTGAATATACCCTGTATCCTGAATAATTTGGGCCTGTACTTGACGAAATATCTGCACGCCACATTGTATCTCTAAGATTTGGACCTTCTGAAGGATCATAAGGTAAAAACGTTTCGTTTTTAGTATACGACATAAATCTCAGATCCGGTACAGAACGTTGAATAGCACTTAAACCACCCGTCCAGCCTATTTTTACTTTTGCCAATGGTATTAAGTGTTCACCACCCAATTGTGATGAAAATATTTGGTTGGCAGTAAAAAACCGTGAATTGGATTTATTTAAGATCCCTGGCGATCCCAACGTAAAGGTGCTTGCCGTACTTATAAATTTATTATCCGCCGATCCGGTTAAAAGGTTTTTTAAGCTGATAGAATTGTTACTGTTGATCTTGCAGGATAAATTGAGTAATGCTCCTGTTGAAGTTTGCGTTTGATTAACTTTATTTAAACTCAGCTGATCAACTTGTGGCTGCGATAAATTATTTCCTGTTATACTAAGAATATCGTATTCTGTGCGGGTTAGATTATAAAGACTTTGCGTACTATTATACCCCAAACTAAAAATAATACCAATAAAATCGCGCTCTTTTAATTTAATATTATATCCTGTTGCAAATTGAAAATTAGTGTTCGGCTTGAATTTAGATTGTGAAAATCCCCAATCGTTTTTAAAGTAAGTGGCCATTCTTGCCTGGTCGGGTGTTGAGATCCAGTCAGCTTTATTTTCAAAAGGCGGTACTTCTTTTGGCAGATCGCGGGATCCATCATCGAAACCAAATTTATCATATTTTCCACCATCATAAATCGTTTTTACTTTTCCGGTAGTAATAGTATTGTATCCACTACCCGCGCTAAACAAAACAAAATTTTTCTCAGGAATACTTTTTGTGTTTACCTGTATTATTCCTCCTGCAAATTCGGCAGGCATATCAGGTGTAGCAGTTTTGTTAACTACAATATTATCCAACATATTTGACGGAAAAAGATCAAAGGCAAAGGCTTTTTTATCAGGCTCAGTGCTTGGTAATGGTGCGCCATTAAGATAAGATGCGTTATAACGTTCGTTTAATCCTCTTACAATTACAAATTTATCATCCTGAATGGTAACACCACTGATCCTTTTTAATACGTCTGCCGTATTTCTATCTGGTGTGCGTTTAATGGTTTCTGCGCTAATGCCATCGCTTACACTGGCATTATTTTTTTGTTGTAGAACTAATGCGGTATTATTTTCTTTATTGAGTGTTACTACAACTTCTACTTCAGTAAGGTCTTGCGAAGAGGAAGGCTCTAATAAAATGTTGATGTCTGTAACATCATTGTCTTTTACAATTACTTCGCCAATCTTCTTGGAGTTGTATGAGATATAACTTGCTACCAGGGTTACTTTTCCGGCAGGTACATTATTTAAAGCAAATTTTCCGTCAAAATCAGTGCTTGCCCCTTTACCTGTTCCTTCTATCAAAATGGTTGCCCCGGGTAGTGTTTCACCGGTTTTGGAGTCTAAAATAGTACCTGAGATCCGCCCGGTTTGACCAATAGTAATTGAAAAAATACAACCAAATAAAATTGAAAAGAATAGCTTTTGCATAATTAACTTATAATACGCAACAAAAAAAGCATTTCTAAATTATGGCTACTTAAATTTGATGTTACCAAAAGTTTAACTTAATTGTTGTTTTTAGTTTATAATTTAATAATTAGTTAACTTTGAGGCTTGGCATTATGGTTAATTTTGACCACAAAACACACCGAACTAATATGAGCAATTCTAATTTTAAAATACTTTTAGTAGATGATGAGCCGGATATTGTTGAGTTTCTGGGCTACAATTTAAAAAAAGAAGGCTACACGATATTAACCGCAAACAATGGCAAAGACGCTGTTGAGATCGCTAAAAAAGAAATTCCCCACTTAATAATTCTCGATGTAATGATGCCTGATATGGATGGTATTGAAACCTGCAGGGAATTACGCGAACAAAAAAATTTACAGGATGTTTTGATCGCTTTTTTAACTGCCCGCAGCGAAGATTATACACAAATTGCAGGTTTTGAGGTTGGAGCAGATGATTATATCACCAAACCTATTAAACCACGCGTATTTATTAGTCGTGTAAAAGCATTATTACGCAGACTTCAATCAACCAACATTTCAGAATCGGTTATCGAGTTTGGTAATATTCGTATTGATAAAGAAAAGCATGTTGTTTTTAAAGGAGAATTAGAAATAGCTTTACCTAAAAAAGAATTTAAATTGTTTTCTTTACTTAGTAGCAAACCAGGTAAAGTTTTTACCCGCGAATTTATTTTAGACCAAGTTTGGGGCGATGAAGTAGTTGTAGGTGATAGAACAATTGATGTACATATTCGTAAGCTCCGCGAAAAAATTGGCGACGATTATTTTAAGACCGTAAAAGGTGTTGGTTACAAATTTGAATTTTGATTTTATTGTTTAAATAAAAATAGCCTCTTCAACATTTGAAGGGGCTTTTTAATGCTCAGTAAATTGCATGTACAAAAACCTGTAGGTGTTTTTAAATACAAAATAAACTTAAATTTATCGGGCGCCCGGGCGGGCTGCTTCGTGCTCCGCTATCGCTTCGGTTGGGCGAGAAAAGCCTCGCCCGAACTAAACCCTGCGCATCCCTGGCGCAGCAATCGTAATTGAACTTTCGTTTTTATTTGTAATAATAAAAATCAGATCTTCTAAACGAAATTTTATGAGGTCAACCTGTGTGTGCTTGAATATTAACCGTAAGCGCACAAAGTATCCCTCTCTTGAGAGGTGCCCGAAGAGTGGGAGAGGAAATTAATGCGAGACTACAAATTTCTTCATAACGCTCCCAATTTGTCATTTGAAATCTTCAAAAAATAAATACCGTTTTGTAATTCATTGGTTTTTATTGAACCAGTTTTCTCTTTAAAAATCGTATCCTCTTGTCTTACTATTTAAAAAGGTCAGCAGAGTGTGTATATTAAAGAGCAACAGTCTTAAACAAAGAATTTTATTTTCACGACTAAAAAAAATAATAATTTAGTTTTGGTTTAAGCATTCTGAAATAAGTATTCTGTAACAAATGGATAACCCTCAGTAATTTCCAGCGCGTATCTACTCTTCACCAGCTAAAACACCTGTAATTATTAGAAAATATATTATCTTTAGATGATTGAAATTTAGCTCTTATATAGTCCTGTTTTTTTTATTGTCTTTTAAACTGAATTTACATTCACAAAACACTGCTGTTAATACACTTAAACGCTCCCTGAAAAATGCAACGCATGATACTACCCGTTGTAGAATTTTGTTGGCCATGGTAGAAGCGGAAGAAAAAGAACCTATTTGGACAGGTTATAACGAAGAGGTAAAAAAAATAGCAGAAAAGAATCTTGCCTCTGGCGGAGCTTTTAAAAAAGTATATTCCAATTTTTTAGCTACTGCATATAATAATACTGGTGTTGGCGCCACTTATAATGGAGAGAACGTTAAAGCTCTTGAAAATTTTCAAAAAAGTTTATTATTATTTAAAGAAACCGGGAATAAAAAAGGAGCTGCACAACCTTTAAATAATATTGGCTATGTGTATGATGTGCAGGGCAATATTGTTTTGGCTCTCGAATATTTTCACGAAACATTAAAGATAAATGAAGAATTAAAAAATGATCTGGGTATTGCCACCGTACTGAATAATATTGGAGCAATATATAGCCGGCAGGGCGAAACCAAAAAGGCATTGGAGTATCATTACCGCGGGTTGAAAAAAAGAGAAGTTCTGAATGATAAACCCGGCATTGCACAATCGTTAAATAACATTGGCGCTATTTATGATATAATTGATGATGCAAAAGCCAATGAATATTACCAGAAGAGCTTTGCCATTTATCAAGAGATCGGAGATAAGCTGGGTATTGCCAATTCCTCCAACAATATAGGTTCTATTTATCACCGACAAGGCAACCACTCTTTAGCCCTTACTTATTTTGAAAAGAGTTTAAAGATCCATGAAGAGATAGGCAACAAAAGCGGATTAGCTTTTTCATTGAATAATATTGCCACATTACTATGGAAAACAAAGCGTTTTGACGAAGCTTTAGTTTGTGGCCTTAAGGGTATGCGAGCGGCGAAAGAATTAGGATATCCTGAAAGGATACAAAGTTCGGCCGATATTTTAAAGCGGATTTTCCTTCAACAAAAAAAATACAAAGACGCTTTTAATATGTTTGAGCTTGAAAATAAAATGCGTGATAGCGTAATTAACCAGGAAACACAAAAAGCAGCACTTAAAAAACAAATGCAATATGATTACGAGAAAAAAGAGATCGAACTAAAAGCAGAACAGGATAAAAAAGATGCTATTTCAAAAGAAGAATTAAAACAAAAAGAGAAAGAACGGAATTATTTTATCGGGGGCTTTGCATTGGTTATACTTCTTGCCATATTTATTCTTAGAAGCTACCGGCAAAAACAAAAAGATAATAAGATCATTACCGAGCAAAAAAATCTGGTGGATGCGAAACAAAAAGAGATACTGGATTCTATTCATTATGCAAAACGCATACAAACGGCTTTGTTACCCAGCGAAAAATATATCGATAAAAGTATAAAGCAATTAACTAATAAAACTCTTTTACCATTTATCTTTTGTCTTTTATCGCTCTTATCATTCTCACAAAAAACAGACTCCCTAAAGCTGGCACTTAAAAATGTAAAACAAGATACATCCCGCGTTAAACTCTTAGCAACTTTATCTGAATATTTTTCGCCGGGCGAGGACCAGTGGCAGATTTACAACGAGGAGATCATTAGGATCTCTGAAAAATATGCCGGGCGTCTTGCAACGCGCACAGATACTTTTTTTATGCGCAACCTGGCCTCCTCAATTTCAAACAAAGGCTATGCCTTAAATATAAAAGGCAATACACTTGAAGGGCTTGCTTATTTTGAGCGTGGTTTAAAACTAAGCGAAAACACAGGCGATAAACTTAGCATAGCCAATACATTAATCAATATAGGCAGTGTATACGATAGCCAGGGTAATCTTAGCAAGTCGCTGGATTATTATCACGGGGGGCTGACGGTACTTGAGAAACTAAATGATAAAGAGAGCATGGCTGTAACATTTATAAATATTGGCAATATTTATAAAAAACTGAAAGATCTCACTACTGCCATAAGCTATTATAATAAAAGCCTGAAACTAAATACCGAGATCAATAATCAAAACGGAATTGGTATGTCCTTAAATTATATTGGAATGATATACGATGAACAGGGTAAAGAGGAAAAAGCTCTGGATCACTACAAAAAAAGCCTGGCCATTGGTGAAAAATTGCGAAACAAAAATGTGTGTGCAAAAGCGCTCAATAATATTGGTAGTATTTACTTTCAAATAAATGATTATAAAAAAGCAAAAGAGCATTATTTAAAAAGCATAAAATATTACGAAGAGATCAGGGATATTAAAGGCACGTCTAATACTTACGATAATCTTGCAAAAGTATTTGTAGCCGAAGGTAATTTAAGTGATGCTTATAAGTATGCTAAACCGGGATTTGAAATGGCAGAAAAAAGTGGCAATATACGAGCGATTATGAATTCGTCACGCACACTTAAGGTGATTTTTCAAAAACAAAATAAATATAAAGAGGCTTTTGAAATGTATACACTGGAAGTAAAAATGGGCGATAGCATTAATAACCAGGAAACCAGGAAAGCCGCTATAAAAAAACAATTGGAATACACTTATGAGAAAAAAGGAATTGAATCAAAAGCCACGCAGGATAAAAAAGATGCACTTGCAAAAGAAGAATTGAAACAAAAAGAAAAAGAGCGTAATTATTTTATTATTGGTTTTGCGCTTGTATTAATACTGGTAGCATTTATTTTAAGAAGCTTCAGGCAAAAACAAAAAGATAATGCCATTATTGTTGAACAAAAAAAATTAGTGGATATAAAACAAAAAGAAATTCTCGATTCTATTTATTATGCCAAGCGCATACAAACAACCTTAATGCCCAGCGAAAAATACATCGCGAAACATTTGAATCGTGGCGGTGAATAAAACCACACATAAAATTTTAATTTTATTGCTTGTCGTTTAATGGCCCAAAACCAGCCATCATATTTATAACCATTTTGCGGCTCATTAATTTTTGTAAGCCTATCATAAAACGGTTCAATGCACCCGAAATAACTTTTGGTTTTCTTCTGCTTTCCAACGCGCTCACTAATTCATTAGCCACTTGTTCTGCGGTTTGCATTGTGAATTTTGGAAAACTATCTTTATCGCCACCCGATACTTCGTGAAAATTAGTATAAGTAGCTCCGGGGCAAAAACCCATAACGTAAATACCTTTGTTTTTATATTCCCACCAAAGCGATTCGCTAAAATTGGTCACATATGCTTTGGTGGCTGCATACACCGCCGCACCTGCATAAGAAGTTGTGCCCAATGTTGAAGCTACATTTATTAAAGCATCGCCTTTTTTTGCGTTGCTTAAATAAAAATAAGATAAAACTGTTACCGCGTTAATATTAAGGCTCATCATGTTTTCCTGCTCTGCCAAAGGCATTTCTGTAAACCTGCCGTACATACCAAAACCTGCATTATTTATAAATACATCGTATTTATTCGATTCGATATCTGCTTTTAGTGCGTCTACATCTTCTTTTTTACTCAGGTCGGCAACAATACTGCGATGACCTTTGCCAGGTAATGAAGCAACCACTGCATCTAATTTATCTTTTCTGCGCGCTATAAGTGTTAACTCATTATTTTTGGCCGCAAGGTGTTTTGCTATTGCAAGGCCTATGCCATCGCTGGCTCCTGTTACTAATATCTTCATATTTAAATTTACTGTTTTGGATTGATAGTTTCATGTTTGGCAAGAAACATATTAATAACAGGAAAGAATAAAAGGACTTGAGAAAAGACTTATTTAAAAATTATTTCTTTTTAGAGTAGTTTCTTTTGGGTTTTGTAATCACCACCTTTTTAGGTATTTCATCACGAAGTTTGGTAATTTCTTTGCTTAACATTTGTAAGGGGGGTGTCACATCAGCTAATTCTTCTTTTGTGGCGAAGCCATAGTCTGTTTTGGTTTCTAACGTTGGTTAATTTTGAAAGGCCATAATAATTGAAAAAATCATGTTTTAGCACTAAAATTCAGAAACAATTTTAAGTATTTTATGGCATTCGATAAAAAAGGAGTATCAGACGCTCATAAACTTGACGACTTTTTAAACTAATTAAAGAGATGTGATTTACTCACTGAAATAATTTCTTCGTCCTCCCTCAATTGAGGATAAACTATGTGTAACATCTTCTAAATAACAAAAAGGCTACTGACAGTAAATCGAACTTTTAATTAATGATATTTCTTTATTATGTAACTTATTCCTTTGTCTTAAAAGTTAATGTTGTTTAATTTTAATCTGGAGCTCACTATCAAAAAACGTGAGCTCCAGATAATTAATTACTCTTTCACAATTTTTGTAACGGAAGTCTGATTCGTTGTAATTGTTTTAACAAAATACAATCCCGCAGTATACATACTCATATCCACAGTTACTTGGTTATTATTTGATTCATTACGATTAAATGTTTTTAAAAGTTTTCCCGATGCGTTATATATTTGCAAATCGAAATGTTCATTTGCCTTAATATTTAGTGATACAGTGCAGGCGTTGGTCACAGGATTGGGATAAACATTTACGATCAAATTATCAACCCCAGAAGTTTTAAGTGCTGTAATAACCGAATTTGCAAATTTATATATGCCTCCCGTGTTAACCGCATCAATATCGGTTGATAATGCGTATGGAATATTATTACCGTCAAACTGGATATCGTAAATGTGTATCGGTGGTGTATTAGGTAAATACAATATAGGGGGCAAGCCAGTGGTGATATTGCTCCAAGTTGTGCCATTGTCGGTGCTATAAAAAACACCCTCAAATCTACTGGTAACATATAATTTATTTAAATTATCAATGTAAAGATTTGTGGGATGTTGCTGCGGGTCAGAGTCCCACGTATTGCTCATGAGCTGAACCCATTGGCCCAGGCTCCGTTTAAAAAGTATATTATCTTGTAAAAAATATAATGAATCGTTTGGCGCAATTACAAGATCATTAATGGCAAATGGAGTACTAATACTATTAGGCAAAGGCGAAAATGAATTTCCCCAGTCAGAAGAGTATAGATAATCTGTTTGCGGCGGATTTATAATACTATTGTTGCCAGTCGCAATGAAAATAGTGCTATCTATTGCCAGGTCAACATCAAAAATGCCTGCTGAATTACTATCAGCGACAAATAACAAGGTCCAACTCGTACCATTATCTGTTGAGCGAAAAAGTCTATCTGGTAAAGAAATAGGGCTGTTAAAAGAAGGAGAAGCTTTTTGAACCGCATAAATATTATTATTGTTATCAATTTTTAATACTGGTGCACTTACATAATATACATTTGCGGGAATTGGCATTGTAGTTATTGGTAGCCAGCTTATGCCCTGATTTAAAGATTTATATAAACAAGATGTAAGTCCTGCCACAGAAACATAAAGTGTACCGTTATTATCCTCAACCAATTGCTCGCAACCCGATAAAGGCAAGCCGTTATTCATACTACTCCAATTTGGATTAG
>JBDSFC010000619.1:0-8873 GCA_039919745.1 Bacteroidia bacterium
ACCAAATTTTACAAACTTCGGCATATCCAGTATTTCCAGTACATACTTCCTTGTAAGTTGGATTTTTTACATCGCCATTACTGTAGCCACTTTCAATTTTCACAACTCCGTTAACTTGTTGAAAAACAGCTTCTACACACCAAAAACAACCTGCACCAAAAGTAGCAGTGTCAATTGTATTATTACTTGCATGAATATTTACGGGTTGTGTGTTTGTTTCTACGTTCATAATTACTTTATTTGGGTTGGATGCCTGGCTGCAAGCCATCATAAAAAAAACTGCTGTCACTAAAGTTGCTGCTGATTTGAAATATCTGTTTATTTTTTTCATATATTTTTTCTGTTTAGACATTATTATATACGATTAACAACAAAGTAGCTTACAGATATTTTTCGAAAATTATGTTAAAACTTGAATTATAAGAATATAGAAGGTGTAAGATCTAAACAAATACAAAGTAATTCTTTCTTAAATCACATTGTTTGTCTATAGAGAATAACAATTTATTCTTTCTTTGGTTCAGTTGTTTCTTCCATTTTTTGTTGACCTTCAACAGGCTGTCCTTTCTTAGGTTTCTTAGGCTTTTTAGGTTTACCGCCTTTTTCAAAACCGGTAAAATCGTAGAATTTTTTTGGCTTATCGCTTTTGGTTAATTTGATAGTTCCTTCAATATCCCACTCAACAGTAGCAAAATTGATGGTAATAGTTTGATCTTTATCATCCGTAACTGTCATTTCTACTTCAAGCATACGTACCTCTGTATCGGTAGAATCCGTGAAAATGGAATCTTTATTGATACGGTATTTTAACCATTTGTATTGGAATTTATCAAATAAAAAATCGCTCCACAGTTTACCATCTTTAAATTCTAATTTATCCATTACCGATTTTTTTGCAACAACACCATCTTTTACTTCAGTAATATTGATATTAAAGATACGTTTGTGTAATGGGTCTTTTTCTCCTTTAAAAGAAAGGCAGATAAATAAAATAACAGCAAGTGTCAGTCCGGAAAGTGAAAATATTTTTTTGTCAGTCTTCATATTATTTAAAAAACGTTATTTGTTATAGTTTAGCTTTGTTCGGTGGCATAAACTTTGGATATTGCATAACAATTTAAATCTTGGTAATTTTCCTATATGTAAAAATAGGAAATTATTATTTACTTAACCGTTAAAAATAATTAACAAAAATGCAGCCTTTAGCTGAGAGAATGCGCCCAAAAACCCTCGATCAATACATTGGGCAACAACACATTATAGGCGTTGGCAGCGCTTTACGCAATGCTATTCAGCAAAACCTGCTTCCATCTATCATTTTTTGGGGACCACCGGGTGTTGGTAAAACTTCTTTAGCTTTAATTATTGCTAGCGAATTAAAACGACCCTTTTATCATTTAAGTGCCATAAATAGTGGTGTAAAAGAGGTGCGCGAAGTTATAGAAAAGGCTTCCGATAATAATATTTTTAATCAAAGTAAACCGGTTTTATTCATTGATGAGATCCACCGGTTTAGTAAATCACAACAGGATTCGTTATTGGGTGCCGTAGAAAAAGGTGTTGTTACTTTGATCGGAGCAACAACAGAAAACCCATCTTTTGAAGTTATTCCGGCATTATTATCGCGCTGCCAGATATATGTTTTAAAGAACCTGGAGGAACAGGAGTTATTGGATCTTTTAACCAACGCTATAAAAAATGACGACTATTTTAAAACAAAGAATATTATAATAAAAGAGCACGAAGCCTTATTAAGAATTAGTGGCGGTGATGCGCGGAAATTATTGAACGCCATTGAAATTGTGGTAAACAGTTCAATAAGCGATAAAGTTGAAATTACTAATGAGCTTGTGCTAACAGTTATACAACAAAATTTAGCCTTGTATGATAAAAGCGGTGAACAGCATTATGATATTATTTCGGCTTTTATAAAATCTATCAGGGGCAGCGATCCCAATGCAGCCGTGTATTACCTGGCGCGTATGATAAAAGGTGGCGAAGATCCTTTATTTATTGCACGAAGGTTATTAATTCTTGCAAGTGAAGATATTGGTAATGCTAACCCTAACGCTTTACTGCTTGCCAATAATTGCTTTAGCGCTGTAAATGTAATTGGTATGCCTGAGGCAAGGATCATTTTAAGTCAATGCGTTACTTATCTTGCCTGTAGTGCTAAAAGCAACGCTAGCTATATGGCCATTAATGAGGCCAGTGCTTTTGTTGATAAGACCGGCGACTTACCTGTACCGCTTCATTTAAGAAATGCTCCTACTAAATTAATGAAGAACATGGATTATGGGAAAAATTATAAATACGCCCATTCTTTTGATAATAATTTTATTGACCAGGAGTTTTTACCGGAACAAATTGCCGAAACTAAATTTTATGAGCCTGGCAATAATGCCCGTGAGAATGAACAAAGAATCTATTTAAAAAATCTGTGGAAAGAGAAATACGGGTATTAAAAAGCGAATAGTTAATAGGGAAATGGTTAATCGATATCGGCAACTATTCACTAGTCGCTATTAACTTATAACTTCCTTCTATCCTTTTTTCAAAAATTCCGTTCTTAAAACAATACTACTTCCATCTACCCTGCAATCTACTTCATCTTCATTATCCGTCAGTTTAATGTTCTTGATCACTTTACCTCTTTTTAAAACCAAAGAAGAACCTTTTACTTTTAAGTCTTTAATTAAGTGAACCGAGTCGCCATTATTTAAAATGGTACCGTTGCTGTCTTTTACATCCATGTTATTTGGGTTAAATATGCACAAAGTTATATTTTAAAACAGATTGTGGAAATTAATAACCAGTTTTTAATATCCCGTTTAAACACAATTTGCATCCCTTATGTATTTACTTCCTCAAATTGAGGTAAGCAGTGAACGTAAACAAACAATTAGCATTTTTTAAATGTTTTTTTAATGCCCCTGTAAACCTTATCCATTAAGGGTTTTCAAAGCAATTCTTCTTTCTTTTTTTAAAACGGGCACAATAATGTCAATGATCTATTAAAAAAATATAAACTAAAAAAAAACACAAATGAAAAAAATATTACTATTATGCGCGGCTTACTTAATTGCATTTAGCGCATATTCACAAACAGAAGACAGAAAATGGAATTTTGGTGTCCATGGCGGATTATTAGAATATGCTGGTGATAAAGGTGATGGATATTACCGCACCAATCAACCTGTTTACGGATTTGCAGGACTATCTCTATCTCGCTATCTTTCAAAACATTTTGACGCCTCGTTAATGTTTACAAGAGGTGAAGTTGGTCATATTGACACAAGAAAAAGTGACTCTTCTTATACTGCAAAAAACTTTTTAGCCCGCGTAAACACTGCTAATTTAGTGTTGCGTTTCTACTTTACAAAGCCTGAAGCAGCGGTTCGCCCTTACATTTTTGCAGGAGCGGGCGCTATTTGGTATGAAGCTGTTTATAATATTAAACACGAACGTTTTGAATTTGCCCTTCCAAGTGGTGGTTTAGGTTTTAACTTCAGAATGGGACCTGTTGTTTCACTTCAGATTCAGGAAATGGTGCAGTATACTACTACCGATAATATTGATCACGAAAATGGCGGTGATGCAAATGATTTAAACTTATATCATACTGCAGGTTTAACTTTTAATATTGGAAAACAAAAAGACACTGATAATGATGGTGTATCTGATAAAAAAGATCTTTGCCCAAATACACCTGCGGGTGTTTCTGTTGATGCAAAAGGTTGTCCATTAGATAAAGATGGTGATGGTGTTGCAGATTATACGGATGCTTGTCCTGATGTTGCAGGCGTTGCTTCTTTAAAAGGTTGTCCTGATAAAGATATGGATGGTATTACTGATAAAGAAGACCGTTGTCCTGATGTGTTTGGTCCAACTGAAACAAAAGGTTGTCCTGATGCCGATAAAGATGGTATTGTTGATATTGATGATAAATGCCCAGGTACAAAAACAGGTTACAAAGTAGATGCAACAGGTTGTACTTTAGATAATGATAAAGATGGTATTGTTAACGAAGAAGATGCTTGTCCGGATAAAGCTGGTATCTTAGCTTTCAAAGGCTGTCCTGATTCTGATGGTGATGGCGTTGCTGATAACGAAGATAGTTGTCCAACTACAAAAGGAACGATCGCTAATAAAGGTTGTCCTGAAATGGCAAAAGAAGATATCGTGAAAATTAATGTTATTGCCAGCAAAATTTATTTTGAAACAAACAGCGATAAATTAAAACTGATCTCTAACTCTCAATTGGATGACCTTGCAGCTATCTTACAACGTTATGATGGCGTGAACTTAACTGTAGAAGGACATACTGATAGCGATGGAGATGATGCTTATAACATGGAACTTTCACAAAAAAGAACTAATACAGTAAAAAATTATCTTGAATCAAAAGGTATCTCTGCATCCCGCTTAAACGCTATCGGATATGGTGAAACTAAACCGGTTGCTGATAACAAAACTGCTAAAGGTAAAGCTAAGAACAGAAGAGTTGAATTAAAAACTTCTTACTAAACTAATACAATTATAAATTATAACTCAGCTCCCTGTAAACAAATTGTTTACAGGGAGTTTTGTTTTTACATAAAGATGTTTTGTAATTTAGTCCTTCAAAACAAAATTATGAAAACACTTGGATTGATAGGTGGCATTAGTTGGGTTTCTACAATTGATTATTATAAAGCCATTAATGAAGGCATAAATGAAAAATTGGGTGGACTTAATTTTTCGGTTTGCATCATCCATTCTTTCAACTATGCTGATATCAAAAAAAATAATGATGCCAATGATTGGGATTCAACTTTTAAAATGATATCACAGGCTTGCGATAATTTGAAACAGAGCGGTGCCGAAGCCATAGTTTTATGTGCTAATACCATGCATTTAATTGCAGATAAAGTGGAGGCGCATGTTGGGTTACCGCTTATTCACATTGCTACTTCAACTGCTAAAGAAATTAAAAAAAGTAATTTAAAAAAAGTAGGTTTATTAGGTACTAAGTTTACTATGGAGCGTGATTTTTTCACATCTAAACTTAATTATCAACAGATCGAAACCATTATTCCGGATGAAGAAGACAGGGAGTTTATACACTATACTATTTTTGAAGAACTTGGCAGAGGCCTGATCAAAGAAGAAAGCAAACAACGCTACATTTCAATAATTAATAAATTAAAAGAAAAAGGTGCTGAAGGTGTAATTTTAGGATGTACAGAAATTCCTTTATTAATAAAACAAAGTGATGTAACGATCCCCGTTTTTGATACGATGCTCATCCATTCTAAAGCGGCGGTTGAGTTTTCTTTAAGTTAATTATTACCCTATCTTACTCCAATTTGGCCTGTTCTTTTGCTGAAAAGCTAATTGTCTTTCGTAAACTTTATTTTTTTCAAGGTCAAAGTTCACATCTTCATCCAAAACCGATTGTGCTGCTTGTCTTGCTAATTGTAGAATATGGCCATCCAGTGCTAAATTGGCAAGCTTAAGGTCCATAACCCCGCTTTGCTGTGTTCCTTCAATATCACCGGGGCCGCGCAATTTCAGATCTACTTCACTGATCTCAAAACCGTCAGTAGTGCGTACCATGGTTTCCATACGCATCCTGCTATCAACACCTAATTTATATCCGGTAACTAATAAACAATAACTCTGATCAGCACCGCGCCCCACTCTACCTCGCAATTGGTGTAATTGCGAAAGCCCAAAACGTTCGGCACTTTCAATTACCATTACACTTGCATTGGGAACATTTACGCCAACTTCAATTACTGTGGTTGCAACCATGATCTGCGTTTCGCCTTTTACAAAACGTTGCATTTCAAATTCTTTTTGATCATTGGTGAGTTTACCATGCACAATACTTACCTGGTAACCAGGTGGTGGAAATTCATGAATGATATTATCATAACCTTGTTGCAAGTTTTGATAATCCATTTTCTCACTTTCTTTTATTAAAGGAAAAACAATATATACTTGTCTTCCCAACGCAATTTGCTCACGCATAAACCCGTAAACCCGCAAACGATGATTCTCCATAAAATGCAGGGTCTTAATTGGTTTTCTTCCTGGCGGTAATTCATCAATTAAACTTGTATCAAGGTCACCGTACAATGTCATTGCGAGCGTACGTGGAATGGGCGTTGCCGTCATGATCAACATATGCAGCGGCACTTTATTTTTCGCGCGTAATTTTGCACGTTGTGCTACTCCAAAACGGTGTTGCTCATCTATCACCACCAAACCTAAATTATTAAATTGCACAATGTCTTCAATCAATGCATGTGTACCAATTAAAATTTTTATTTCGCCACTCAATAATTTAGCATGAATTATTTTTCTTTCTTTTGCTTTTGTTGAGCCGGTAAGAATAGCAACTTCAACATTTAATGGTGTTAATGCTTCTTTAAAAGTAACGGCATGTTGTTGCGCTAAAATTTCGGTAGGCGCCATAATACAGGTTTGAAAACCATTATCAATTGCCAATAACATACTCATTAAAGCCACCATCGTTTTTCCACTTCCTACATCGCCTTGCAGCAAACGGCTCATTTGCCTGCCACTGCCCACATCCAGCCTTACTTCTTTTAAAACACGTTTTTGCGCGTTGGTTAATTCGAATGGCAAATGTTTACTAAAAAATTCATTAAACAACGGACCAACTTTATTAAACACAAAGCCCTGAACCGTTATGGCCCTTACTTTATTTAATTTTAATAAACGAAGCTGGATATAAAATAATTCGTCAAACTTTAAACGCAGCTCTGCATTCTTTAACTGTCCTGCATTTTCAGGGCAATGAATATATTTAAAAGCGGAAAAGCGATCAATTAATTTGTGATCCAACCTTACTTCATCACTTAATGTTTCTTCAAGGTGTTGCGGCTGTAGTTGATTGACAAGACCACGAATTGTTTTTCGGATGCCTTCACTATCAAGGCCCCTTATTTTTAATTTTTCGGTAGAATTATATACGGCCTGGAAAGCGGATTGTTGTTTTAAAAAATCATCACTTACCTCATCAATGTCAGGATGTGCAAAATTAAATCTGCCTTTAAATGATGTTGGTTTGCCAAATACAACATATTCCTTACCCAACTGTAATTTCTGTGCCATCCAATTGTAGCCCTTAAAAAAAACCAGCTCAATTGTTCCTGTATTATCCCTAAAGACCACCACCAAACGTTTAGCCTGTTTCAATCCAACAACTTCCAGCCTATCTACGATGCCCCGTAATTGAATGTATTGCAATTCGTCCTGTATTTCTTTAATGGTGTAGAATTTTGTTCTGTCAACGTACCTGAAAGGATAATACGTTAACAGATCACGGTAGGTAAAAATGCCGAGCTCCTTTTTTAAAACCTCAGCGCGTTGCGGTCCAATTCCTTTTAAATATTCAATAGGCGTATCAAGCATCTTAATCCAACTTATGCAAGAAGGGATACCAAACTATATGTATTAGTTGGATTAATCCCAATTTAGAAAATCATTTTTGCTTGAAATTGAATTATTTCAAAATTTGATTTTCTTACATCGGGAACTAAATTACTACAAGTACTTTGTTGAAACAATTGAATAACCGATCTGATTAAAAAGAGTTATAAACGTAATTTTGTTGGAGGTGAAAAGATTGCACTTCATAGCTTGGCTGTTTTTTTGTTGTATTGCTGTAAGAGCGCAATACCTGGATACTTTGCACGAGATATTTAACCACAAGTCAAGCATTGACGCCCGTTTAGAATCGCGAAATAGTTTTATTGATAATCAAATAATAAGCATTACCGGTGTAAGGCTTGGCATTGCCTTTCAGCGGAAACTCAGGATTGGCGGGGGTGTTAGCTGGTTAAAATCGGATTTTAAAAAAGATTTTTATATTCAAAATGAACTTGGGAAAACAGAAACCGTTACTAAGTTTTTAAAACTGGGCTACCTTGCTTATTATCTTGATTTTGTATTTTACAAAACCAAGCGCTGGCAGTTGAGCGTTCCTATACAAGCAGGCTCCGGCTTTGCCTGGTGGAAACCGGAAAAATCTTACCTCACCAATACCCACGAAAAAAAACATTTTTTATTCTTGTACGAACCCGGAATTACAGCGCAGTTTAAGGCTTTCAGGTGGTTTGGTGTTGGTGCTGATGTAGCTTACCGGTTTACGCTGGTTGACAGCAAAAAAATAGGCGAAAAATTAAATTCGCCTACTTATAGTTTTAAAATATTATTTTGGTTTGATCAGTTATTTTATGAAATGTTTCCTAATTCTAAAATAACCAAAAAATATGGCCCTGCTGTCTGGTAAATTAAGACACCTTAACGGCTTCGTAGCACTTAAATTCGCCTGCTGCGCCTAAGTATTCTGCATCCACATCAACTAAGCCCACTTTTTTAATTTGCTCCTTTGTTAATGGCTTGCTTAAGGTCCAACGGTCATCTACTAATTTAAGATCAACGTCTTTATTGGTTAAAACCTGGTTTAATTGTTTTTGGGTTAAAAACAAAACACCATCTTCTTCATCTTCGCTTTCTGCGTTTAATAAAGTACCTACTAATTTTAATTTTGGTACTTCTGGTTTGTATTTAAATTCTAACCCTTCCTGAGAGTTAATTTCTATATAATTGATTCCTGTTATATGAATTTCAGCCATTGTATTTTTGTTTTTGCAATTTTACTAATAATAGGCAAGTTTAGCAATAAATCAGCTTAAATTTTCAATAATTTATCAATTTTTTTAGCAGTAGAAAGGCTTTTTTGAGCTTTATTGGCCGGCAGATAAAGAAAAGGTAAATAAAGTGCCTTTACCTACTTCACTTTCTACTTTTATAGACTTTTGGTGGGCTTCAATAATGTGTTTAACAATTGCCAGGCC
>JBDSFC010000582.1:0-12458 GCA_039919745.1 Bacteroidia bacterium
AAAAAATTCCATGCCGGAAAATTTTCTATAGGGTTGAAAATTAATTTTTAAAAAGCCTCCTACGCCCCGTTTACTTTGCGAGAGATTATATTGTCCTGATTCGGGATATTTGTCGTAAGTTGAAGAATAAAGGCCTTGATCATGGAACCCCTGTTGTCGATAAGCAAAGGCCAGCCCAACCGACAGCCTGTTTTGCTTAAAATAAAAATGCCTGGATATTCCTGTCTTTATTTCAGCTCCTTCGCTATGATAGTAAAAAACATCTTTCCAGTTATTTGAAACACTAATATTGTTATAAGGAAATTTATAAAAGGCATCAATATCAACAGAGTATTTTTTGTTGAGCATGATTTCGTAGCCAATACTTATCTTATTAAAAAAGAGATCTGTAAAGTAATGCCTAAACGAATTATTTTCCATTCGCAGCGAATCATAATTATATGGCTTAATAGGTTCGCGTTTTTCAAAATAATTCTTTTCTACAGGCGACTCAAAAATATCCTGGGTGCCATTTTTATACATGATCCTTGCAACTGTATATTTTGCAATAACACGTAAAGGACCGGTAGGATAAGAAAATAAAACGTATTTAATTTCTGTGGGGTTTATTTCTTTTACAATTACCTCAACAACAGAACTATCACGAAAATGTATTTCATCCTGAGAGCTAAGACTAAGCGTCCAGAGAGATAAAAACAGAAATATTAAAAACCGGTATTGCATTATATTACAAAAGAAATAGTGTTTGTGTTCTGTAAAAATAAAAAAATAACGCCAGCTATTTTCCTTTTGTGACCAGAATTTTTAATATAGTCAGGCTCTTTCCCGTCTCTGGAAGCAGGCTTATTTCATTTACATCACCTGAGTACCATTTATATGAGCTACTAACTCTAATGGCATATTGTTGCTCTTTCTCTGAAGCAATAACATTAAACAAAAAAGTTGTTTTACCTTGTTTTTTTGAATTACCAAACGATAAAGAAACTTTTTGTTCCTTGTCACTTTTACATTTTATAATGATCGTATTGCCCGAAGATCTATCAATTTTGGCTGGAATAGAAATTTTATACGGCTCGTTATTTTCTATCGTTTTTGTTTTGGTGTTTTCGAACAACGGTTTTTCTTCATTACAAAACTCATCATAAGTTCCCCATATATAAGCAAGTTTTTTGAGGTCGTAAGAAATAAATTTTTCTGAAATAAAATCCGGAGTATAATCTGATTCAATTACAAAAAAATCTTTCAGTGTATTATCTGAATTAAGAAAATCCAGTGTATATTTTCCTTCTTTTAGATCGAGAATTGCATATGAAGAGGTTTCGTTTATATTTTTAACAGAGATGGAAGATCTGCTTCCATTGGTTGTAAGTATCAGATCGTTTGTTGTTTTGTGCGTAAAAGACTGTCTCACGCTGTAAACTTTTCCCGGTTTAGCTTTAATTTGTACGCTCAATACATCTGCATGGCTGGCCTCAACCAGGTCATTATATCTACAAATTGTGTCTTTTTTATTATTATCTTTTTTGTCGTTATTTTTCCATACACAAAGGTTCTCAACAATAACATATGGCTTGTAGTTATTATAAAAATATTCAGCCATTCTATAATGCCTTATCGTGTTTGGCACATCGTCTATCACATCATAACCCGCCGGCGTGATTCCCGAAAATAAAAGATAAGGCGTTTTATATTCTTTAAGATCTTCAATAAATTTTTCCTGCAAAAAATCATTCTGCACACAAAGCGGGTTTTGATAGAACCAGGATGGTGTGATCTTTTCACTAAAAAAGTATAACATTGGCCTGTTAGAGAAATCAATAAACGTTTCATCAGCTTTAGTTTCTTTTTTTATAAAGTCACTAAATTCTTTATGCCGAACTTCCGTTTTATTTGGTGCATTTTTGATCCGGCTTTCTATTTTTGCTAAATTACTATTTTGAGTTGTTTTAATTTTGCGTTCTATTTTTTCGAATAGGCTTGTCAAACCTTTTGTATCGGGCACTTTGTAGGCGTTTACAAAAACAAAAAGGATCATAAAAAAGACGATCGATCTAACCAAATAGTTTTCTTTCTTTAAAAAAACAAAGGCTGAACTTCCCAGTATTAAATAAATAAAAGAAGATGTGAATACATCCGAGCCTTCTAACAAACTATGTCTCGTTAAGCCCCGATTAAAATTAATAAAATAAAATAGGCACATAAATAACAAACTTAAATACGCCAATCGCTGACTGTTTGTCCTGGAGATCTGTTTGTATTTTATTACTAATAGCACAATTATTAACGCAACACATGCAGGAAAAATAATGTAATGCATTTTATAAGAAGATAAATTAGGATCACCTATTGGTCCATAACTATACGATTGTGCTGATGCGCAGTAATTAAGAAGGTAAGTCGCTTTTGCAAAAAAGTTTACTTGCCTGTAAATAGATAATACTGCGATTAGAACGATCATTGAACCAGCAACGATTGCTCCTGCTTTTAATAACAGTTTCCAATTGATCTTGTATTTAATATCGCGGAAATTAAAATAAAAGAGAATAAGCGGCATTGTAAGCAAACAATTATAACCAAGGTCTATCCGCCAAAGCGCTAATAAAATAATTGTAATAAAATAAATTATATAATTTTTTATGGATTGCCCAGGGCCTAATACTTTTACTAATGCAAAAATGCCAATTATTGCCAGGCAAAATCCTTCCGGCATAATAGCCTCGGCATAAGGAAATAATAAAATACAAAAAAGAGCAACAAATTCGTTACGCGTTAAAAACCTTAAGAGATAATAATATAATGTATAGGAAATTGGCGCAAGGAAAAAATCGTATAAAGTGATCTCGTTAATTTTAAGTCCATTAAAAAAAGTATATATAGCTGCAAAAAAATAATCGGAAAGTAAGTGTGTATTTAGTTTTTCTATTGGTGATAGTGTGCCAAACAATTTATGCTCCATAATAGGAAGATAAACGTTGCCCGATTCAAAGATCTCGTCATAATACTCGGTATAATAGCTATAAGAAACATAGGCCGTTAAAGAAAATATTAGCAAAGGAAAATATCCACGGGCTGCTTGTTCTTTATCTGACCTCAATTCTTTCGTTTGTCCTTTTTTGTATCTAAGAACAATAACAACAGCAAGTAATGCCAATAATGCCAGGTAAATAAATAATTGATCGTGTAATAAAATACCGTTTGCTTTAAATACAAGGAATATTTCATCTTTTAAAACACTTACAAATGATAATATTAAAAGCGGGAGAAGAGCATGCGCCATTAAGCGTAACTGATTTTGTTTATTTACGCTGTTTTTTGTTCTAAGAAAAAGATTTAAACTAATTAATAATAAACAGCCTATTACAAACGTTACAAAATAAAAATCAGGGTTTTTTGTATAGCCTGCAAGATTATTTAGATCTGCGATAAAAAAGTAACCGGAAACAGACAGTGCTAAAATAATTGTCAATTGATAAACAGAGATCTCGCTTTTTCCTGAGAAGACCATTCGTAAAATAATTGCCGTCAACATTAACTTATGCAGGAAATAAATTATTTCCAATGTTTCATAAACCTCACTGTTAAATACTTTAAAAAGAAAAATGAAAATTCCGGCAAGAGATGTGTAATTAATTATTTTTGCCTCCGCACAGTTTAAGAGTGCGGGAATTTTTTTGAAAAAAAAGTGGCTTATAAAAATGAAAGCTGAAAAAGAAACAAAAAACAATAAAATACACTTATAAAACAAAGCGATCCTTTCTTCAACACCAATACCGTCAAGCGTTGCCAAACCGATAGTTCGGCCGGAAAATGAATTGAGATCAAAATTGGTTGATATAACCTGGCTGATGACCAGCCAAAAAGAGTAAAATAAACTTGTAAATATTATTGCCTTTCCGGGTCCGGTTAAATAAGATCTAAAGGAGCTGAAGGCAACTTTCATGGTTTAAAGTTAACAATAAATACTTCGCTTTAAAATATGAATTTACTTTGATCTGTTTTGCCTTAATAAGATAATGCCGGCCCAAGCCATTTTTCAACAACCTCCACATTCATACCCTTACGTTTTGCGTAATCTTCCACCTGTTCTCTATTTATTTTACCAATTCCAAAATAATGCGATTGCGGATGCGAAAAATATAAACCACTCACCGCAGCGGTTGGTACCATGGCTAAACTTTCTGTCAGAATTATTCCTGCATTTTTTTCTACGTCTAACAATTTCCATATTGTCAATTTTTCGGTATGGTCCGGTTGCGCCGGATAACCCGGTGCTGGACGAATACCTGCGTATTCTTCTTTAATGAGGTCTTCTGTACTTAAGGTTTCGTTCTTTGCATAACCCCAAAATTCTTTACGCACTTTTTTATGCATTAATTCTGCAAAAGCTTCTGCTAAACGATCTGCTAAAGCTTTAACCATTATAGCGCTATAATCATCATGGTCAGCTTCAAAACGTTTTACGTGTTCATCAATACCAATACCTGTTGTTAATGCAAAAGAAGCAATGTAATCTTGCGGTGTAGCAACACCATTTTTTGGTTTTACAAAATCTGCTAATGCAATATTATATTGGCCGGCAGGTTTTTTTGTTTGTTGACGAATAGAATGGAATGTTGCTTTTTTATTTCCTTTTTCATCATATACCTCTGTATCATCATCGTTAACAGTACTTGCAGGATAGATACCAATAACAGCATTTGCCTGTAACCATTTTTCATCAATGATTTTTTTTAACATGCTTTGCGCATCGTTAAATAATTTTGTTGCTTCTACTCCACGTTCCGGATCTTTTAAAATTTTTGGATAAGACCCTTTCATTTCCCAACTATGGAAGAAGGGCGTCCAGTCAATATATTCTGAAATTTCTTTAAGATCGTAATTAGTAAATGTTTTGTTTCCAATAAATGCCGGCTTTATAATTTCTGATTTACTCCAGTCTATCGGGAATTTATTTTCACGTGCTTCCTTTAAAGAAATAAATTTATTTTGGCCTTGTGCGTTTTTATTTTGTTCGCGCACACGGTCATAATCTTTTGTAACCTCAACCATAAAAGCATCGCGAAGCTCATTTGAAATTAAACTGCTTGCAACGGGTACGGATTTACTGGCATCGTTTACATGCACTACAGGGCCTGAATAATTTTGCGCGATCTTAACAGCGGTATGCACTTTAGAAGTTGTAGCACCACCAATTAATAAAGGTGTTTTAAATCCTAAACGTTCCATTTCTTTTGCAACGTGTACCATTTCATCAAGAGAAGGTGTGATCAATCCACTTAATCCGATAACATCTACGTTTTGTTTTTTTGCTTCTTCTAAAATTTTATCGCAGCTAACCATTACACCAAGATCAACGATCTCGTAATTGTTACAGGCTAATACAACGCCCACAATGTTTTTTCCAATATCGTGCACATCTCCTTTTACAGTTGCCATTAAAATTTTTCCAGCGTTGGTTCTTCCGTCGCCAACAATTCCTGCTTTTTTATTTGCTTCTTTTTCTGCTTGTAAATAAGGCTCTAAATAAGCAACGGCTTTTTTCATAACGCGCGCGCTTTTTACAACCTGTGGTAAGAACATTTTTCCACTTCCAAAAAGATCACCCACTACATTCATGCCGTCCATTAAAGGGCCTTCAATGACGTGTAAAGGTCTTCCTAATTTTAACCTTGCTTCTTCAGTATCTGCATCAATATGTTCTACCAAACCTTTTACTAATGAATAACTCAAACGTTCTTCAACAGTGCCTTTACGCCAGGCCTCATCTTTTTCGGTTTTTTCTTTTGTAATTCCTTTTAAAGATTCTGCATGATCAACCAAACGTTCTGTTGCATCATCTCTACGGTTCAATAAAACATCTTCAACAAGCTCTAATAATTTTTTATCAATGTCATCGTAAATTACCAATTGTGCCGGATTTACAATTCCCATATCCATTCCTGCTTTTACAGCGTGGAATAAAAAAGCTGAGTGAATTGCTTCACGTACATGATCATTTCCACGGAAAGAAAACGAAACATTACTTACACCACCGCTTACTTTAGCGTATGGTAAATTTTCTTTTATCCAACGCGTTGAATTAAAAAAGTCTAAAGCATTTAAACGGTGCTCTTCCATACCGGTTGCAACAGGAAAAATATTCGGATCAAAAATAATATCCTGTGGCGGAAAGTTTACTTTATCAACCAACACATCGTAGGCGCGTTTACAAATTTCTTTTCTGCGCTCTAATGTATCGGCTTGTCCAACCTCATCAAAAGCCATTACAATAACAGCTGCGCCGTATTGCTTTACTTTATGCGCCTGTTCAATAAATTTTTCTTCGCCTTCTTTTAGCGAGATAGAGTTTACAATGGCTTTACCTTGTACACATTTTAATCCCGCTTCAATCACGCTCCATTTAGAAGAATCGATCATTATTGGTACGCGCGAAATATCGGGCTCTGATGCAATTAAATTTAAGAACGTTGTCATAGCAGCTTCGCTATCCAACATCCCTTCATCCATGTTCACATCAATAACCTGTGCGCCACCATCAACCTGGTCTTTAGCTATAGATAAAGCTTCTTCGTAATTACCCTCTTTAATTAAACGCAGAAATTTTTTTGAGCCGGTTACGTTTGTTCTTTCGCCAACATTTAAAAAATTACTTTCAGGAGTTAAAGTGTATGGCTCTAATCCGCTTAAGTGCATTAAAGTATCTGGTTGTGGTTTTTTTCTTGGCTTAGATCCTTTTGCTAATTCTGCAATGCGTTTAATGTGCGACGGTGTCGTTCCACAACATCCACCCACAATGTTTATAAAACCTGCTTTTAAAAAGTCTTCTATCTGGTGACCCATTTCGTGAGCATCCTGATCATATTCACCAAACTGGTTTGGTAAACCTGCGTTAGGATATGCACTTACATAGAATGGCGCTTTTTGAGAAAGCTCTTCTAAGTATGGACGCATATCTTTTGCGCCCAAAGCACAATTTAAGCCAACGCTTAGCAACTTGACGTGTGAAACTGAATTTAAAAACGCTTCGGTTGTTTGTCCTGATAAAGTACGGCCGCTGGCATCTGTAATAGTACCAGATACCATTACCGGCATTACCCGGTCAATGCTTTCGCAATAATTTTGAATAGCGAACAATGCCGCTTTCGCATTTAATGTATCAAAAATAGTTTCTACCAATAAAACATCGGCACCACCATCAATTAAACCTTTTACCTGTTCAGTATAAGCTATAACTAATTCATCAAAAGTAATAGCGCGAAAGCCAGGATCGTTTACATTAGGTGATAAAGATAAAGTACGGTTAGTTGGCCCCAATGCGCCGGCAACGAATTTAGGCACATTAGCAAACTCAGGAAATTCTTTTTTAAATTCTGCAATAGCTTCTTTGGCCACTTTAGCAGATTCAAAATTTAATTCATAGGCCAGGCTTTGCATTTCGTAATCAGCCATGGCAATAGTAGTAGCGCTAAACGTATTGGTCTCAATAATATCTGCGCCTGCTTTTAAATATTCTTTATGAATGGTTTTAATGATCTGCGGTTGTGTAATTGACAAAAGGTCATTGTTGCCTTGCAGATCTTTATGCCAATCTGCAAAACGTTTACCACGAAAATCTTTTTCCTCCAGTTTATACTGTTGGATCATGCTTCCCATGGCACCGTCAATTACTAAAATACGTTTCTCAAGTTCCTGTTCAATTGTGCTCATATACTTTTATTAAATAAAAAATCCCTTCTGACTTACGTCGGAAGGGATTAGTTTTTATATTGTTTTATAAAATGTTTAACTAATATTTCCGACTTATTTTTCTCGTTTTTACGAGACGAATTCCCACCTTCTTTAAAGTTTAAATAAAAAATTTAAACTGTTATAGGGTTGGTAAAGCTTCATTGGGCGTATCCCTCTGCTTTTCTTAATAAGTGTTTTAAAGAACTGGCAGTAAAGATAATACAAATTATGTAAATTTACAAGTATGAGAAAAGCGGCTATTATACTTTTTACCATTTGTTGCCTTTGTTCTTTTGCTCAGAAGGACGTTAAAGGGGATCTTAAAACGGTTTCTAACATTATGTTAGCGCAATCGTTAGCCTGGAATAATGGTGACATCCGCGGCTTTATGAGCTTTTATTGGAATAACGATAGCCTTAAGTTTATTAGTAGTAAAGGCATTACTTACGGCTGGCAAAAAACATTGGATAATTATATAAAGAACTATCCGAATAAAGCAACGATGGGCATCTTAAAATTTACAATTATTTCTTCTGAGCAATTATCAAAAACAAGTATTTATGTTATTGGCAAATGGGAGTTGGATAGAGAAAAGCCTGTTGGGGGTCACTTTACCCTACTTTGGAAAAAGATAGATAACAAATGGGTTATTGTGGCCGATCATACAAGTTAATCTAAACGGAAAGGGTAAGATGGAAAATGTATTGCCCGGTTTATACAAACATTACAAAGGAAAAATTTACGAAGTAATTGGTGTTGCACAACACAGCGAAACGCTTGAAAAATTAGTTGTCTATAAAGCAACCTATCAAAAAGAGGGCGAGAATTTGTGGGTAAGGCCTTTGAGCATGTTTGTTGAAGAGGTTCTTGTTGATGGGAAAAGCGTGAAGAGGTTTACGAAAGTTTAGCCGCAGATTTCGCAGATAACACAGATTGTTTCATAAATGCTTACTGGTTAAACTAAATTACTCTGTGAAAATTAGTGAAATCTGTGGCTAATATTTCCTAATTAAAAATTATCTATCGGTGGACTACGTTTAGGAATTTTAAAGTCGCTAAGCATAGAAGATTTTAAATTAATAGTTAGGTTATAACTTTTTCTTAAACCAAAGGGGATCCAATCTATTCGCGCTTCCCAACACTTAAGGTCACGGTAAATATTAAAGCTTGTATAACTTATTTGTTGGTTTGTAAAGTCATAGCCACTTGTTACTCCTATCTTCCAATACTTTGTTGGCTTCAGATCTCCACTAAAGTTTAATGTTTGCGTTGGCTGAAGTTTACGATCATCAGGATTATTTAATGCGAGATTATAATAGATATTTAAATTCCATGGCAGTTTTTCTTCTTCATTAAGATCATTCTTTGCGCCTTGTTCAGCGCCATTGGTCATACTTGGCGGTTGCCGTGTTTTTCTTGCGGCCTCTAACATATTACTGCTAAAGGATGTATTGACTGCAAAATTGGCATTGGTAAAACGCGCAAGATTTCCGCCGGAGTATGTGTAATTAAATTCTTTTACCCTTCGTTGTGCAACTTTATCATAACCATATGGATCAAGGTTTGAACCCGCAACCACATCAAAGTATTTAAACAATTTTGTACGCGCGGTAATGTTTACGGCGCTCATATTAAAACTATCTGCCGCAAAATTATAAGCGGTACTTAAGCTAATGTTTTGCATTAATGTTCTTTTATTATAAACAATGCCCGTATCTGTTTTTTGTTTCAGCTTTGCTTCAATGTTGTTACTTAAATTAATTGCCATAGTGTTTTGCTCTCCCTGGGCCGGGCCACCAAAAAGAGAATTTTGAAAAACAGAATAATAGGCTGTTGTTCCTTGTGTGTTTGTTTGAACGGCTTTCCAGATTCCATATTGCTCTTTACCAAAATCAGGGCGGTATAAATAAGAAACTGTTGGTATTAATAAATGACGAATGCGGCTTATTTTTCCCCTGTTAAAAAAGTAATCGAAAAAAACTTTTGTATTAAACGCTGTGGAAAAATTAGCGTCATAACCTCCAACAAATCCTTTTTTAGTAGACGTACGAAGTGTGTCGTTTAAAAAATCTTTTTGTGTGTATTTAGTATACATTACCGCCGATAGGTTTAATGCCGGTGTAACCGTAATATATTTTAATACATTAAAGTTGGTTGAGATCGGCAAAGAGTGCTTAATACCATAGTTAACAGAATCTAAAACGTTGCCTTTAAAGATCGTGGAATCATATCCGCGTAATGTATTTCTTGCCTCCAATAAATAATTAATACCAATTTTGTCTAGCACATTTTGTTTTACGGCACCTTCTCTTCTAAAAGGAAAAAAGCGATTAACATTATAGGTCAAAGAAGGAAAAGTAATTTCTACCTGTTTTGAAATAGAGTTTTGACTATGTGTTGCGTTTAAACTTAAAGAACTTAACTTAAACGTTTTGGTGAAATTAACGTTGGATTGAAATGAGTTTTGTAAGAACTGTCCGGAGTTTACCGCGTTGATACGGTTATATGATTGATTTTTTACATAGTTTACATTAGCGCCAAAACGAACGCTTGGATTGCTTTTATTATCCTGACCATGCGTCCACCTTACTTCATAGGCTTTTTGTTTAGTGTAGGTTTTAGGGATATCTACATCGCCAATATTAAACTGGCTAAAACCAATGTATGTATTACCAACCGCCTTGTATAATACATTATAACTATTGGTAGAGTTAAGCGCCCAGCTACCGTTGCCGTATATGTCGCCACGAACTACCATATCTGTTTTTTCATTTATCCCCCAATAATAACCTCCATTACGAAGGTTAAAGCCCTGCGTGGCAGAATTACCAAAGGTTGGAATTAAAATACCATTGTGCTGTCTTTTTGAATTTGGAAAAAAGCCAAACGGAAGTCCCAAAGGCGTTGGCACGCCACCAATTTCGAGATACATGGGGCCGGTAACAAGTTTATCGTCAGGAATTATTTTTGCTTTTGTGGCCCTGAAAATAGTTCTGGCATCTTCATCTTTACAAGGAATACATTTCATTCCCTTCATGTAAATAATATTATTACTATCTTTTTTTATCTCGCTGCCAATAACCAGTAGTTCGCCTTGTGTAGTAAGTGCATTGTAGATCTTACCGCGTTTTGTTTTAAGATTGTAAATGATCTTTTCGGCTTTCATTTCCTGCTGGCCATCTTTGAATACAGGCGTTCCTACATTTTTACCGAGACTATCTTTTTTACCGTAAGCTGTTACGATGTTCTTTTGATAATCTATCTCAATAAACTCCGATTCCAGGTTCATTTCGCCAAAATCAACATGCGCCTTTCCATAAAGCAACACCTGTTTGCTGTTACTTAAAAAGACAGCGCTGTCTTTTGCGCTATAAGTTATCGGTTCATCCAATAAGCCTTCATTCTCTTCATCAGAGGGCTTTAAAGTATCTGCTGTAACATTTATTAACGTATCTTTTGGGAGGGTTTGGCCTTTTAAAGTGTTAATACTCAAAGATATTAACAAGCCAAAGAAGAGAACTACTTTTTTATGTTGGGGTTTTATCAAGCCGAATGGGATAAATTTATTCAACCATTTGCAATTTCACAAAGCTACAATACTTTACGATATTGCATAGGTATTTATTTTTTGATATGGTTAAAAAATTAAAATATTTTGTTCTGTTAATATGTGTTAGCGGGCTTTTTGCGGCATTTACACACTTTAAAAAGGACAAGCCCAATGTTATTAGAACCATTGTAATTGATCCCGGTCATGGTGGTAAAGACCCTGGCTGTAGCGGTGTTACACATAAAGAAAAAGACGTTTCGTTGGCTGTGGCTTTAAAGCTTGGCAAATTAATTGAGAAAAATTTAAAAGATGTTAAAGTAATTTATACCCGCACCACCGATGTGTTTGTTGAGTTGGAAGATCGCGCGCAGATAGCAAACAAAGCCAAAGCTGATCTTTTTATTTCAATACACTGTAATGCCGCCGGAAAAGCAGTAATGATAAAGGATCCCAAGACCGGTAAAAAAAGACCAAAGGTTTATAAAAACAAAAAAGGAAAATATGTTGTGGTTGAAAAACCAAACCCTGTGCCTTTTGGTACGGAAACCTACGTAATGGGTTTAAAGAACGAAGAGGGGAAAATGAAAGTAGCCACACGTGAGAACTCCGCTATTTTTTTAGAAGACGATTACGAAAAAAAATACGCGGGCTTTGATCCTGAAAGCGAAGAGAGTTATATCATTATGAGCAATTATACAACGGCTTATGTGATACAAAGCGCAACCCTCGCTATGAAAATACAGGACGAGTATATCAAAAAAGCCGGGCGAATTGATAAAGGCGTTCATCGTCAAAGTATTTGGGTGCTTTGGAGAACCGCAATGCCAAGTATTTTAACGGAGATAGGCTATTTGACCAATCCTTTAGAAGAAGCTTTTTTAGGTAGCGACGACGGCCAGGATTATTTGGCAAAATCGATCTTTAGAGGACTAAGAAAATATAAAGATGATGTAGAAGGAACAAAAAAAGAATACAATGATGATATAGAGAACCAGGTGCCGCTTGAAAATGAAAATATAAAAGCCGGTAATATTCCAGGACAAAAGAAAGCGGACGATGAAGATGAGGAAGATGATAAAAAAGAAGAATTAAAAGTAGAGGTAAAAAAAGACGAGAAAGAAAAAGAGAAGGTAGATGATGATAAATACACGAATATTGTTTTAAAAGATACAACCACACC
>JBDSFC010000604.1:0-2987 GCA_039919745.1 Bacteroidia bacterium
GGCTTCAGGTGCTGCCATGTTTGAAGTAGAGAAACCAATTACAAGTATTGGCATTGGTATAGACCAGATCCCTTCTGAAATTAAAAGCAGTCACGTTTTAAGCGGCAATAATTTAGGATTACTTGGAAGCGTTGAAAATTTACCAACTACCGAAGAAATTACAGAATACAAAAAAACAATAAAAACCTTTTCATCAAAAGAAGACCAGCACAAATTTGCCAAGAGCTTATTGGAAGCCAACAAGGTAAAAGAAGCCTGGATGTCTTTGCTTTGATGAAAATTAATTAGTAAAAAATAAAAACAAATATATCATGGAAGTAGTAGGAACACTAAAAACAAAATTCGAGACTCAAAAAGTGAGCGATCGTTTTCAAAAACGCGAATTTATCTTAACAACAGAAGCTAACACGCCGTACCCACAGCATGTAAGTTTCCAGGTAACGCAAGACAAATGCAGCATCTTAGACCAGTTTGCTGATGGCGAAGAAATTAAAGTTCAATTTAATTTACGCGGCCGCGAATGGAATGGCCCGCAAGGCATTAAGTATTTTAATACTTTAGAAGCATGGCGTATTGAAAAAGTAACAGGAGGAAATACAACTTCTTCGTCTTCTCAAAACAATAACCAAGCTTCAAACAACAATACCATTAACACTTCTTCATCTCCTGTGTTTACAGGTAATGTAGGTGATAATGATGATCTTCCATTCTAAAACAGATGCATGACCAAAGGGATTCAAGAGCCAAGACGCAATATTGTCTTGCATCTTGAATCCCTTAAGTCTTGACTCTCCTTATGAAAAGTAATTCCAAAAGATCATCTGTCCTTTTAATTTATACCGGTGGCACCATCGGTATGATGCAGGACGTTGTAAGTGGTGAATTAAGACCTTTTGATTTTAAAACACTCACACAACAAATTCCCGAACTTAAAAAGTTTGATATTGAATTATCTTCGATCGCTTTTACAAAGCCAATTGATTCTTCCAACATGCACCCAATTGTTTGGATAGAGCTGGCAAAGATCATTAAAGATAATTATAAAAAGTATGATGGTTTTGTGATCCTTCATGGTTCAGATACCATGAGCTTTACAGCAAGTGCTTTAAGTTTTATGCTTGAGAATTTGAATAAGCCTGTGATCTTAACCGGATCGCAATTACCAATTGGTATTATTCGTACAGATGGAAAAGAAAATTTAATTACCGCGATTGAAATTGCCGGAAGCAAAATAAAAGGCAAACCACTTGTAAACGAAGTGTGTATTTATTTCGAATACAAATTATTACGCGGTAACCGTACTTTTAAATACAACTCTTCGCACTTTGACGCATTTAAATCGCCTAACTACCCTGCCCTTGCAGAAGCGGGTGTAAACATTCAATACGATCAAAGGGCATTATTAAAACCAACAACAAAGGCATTAAAAGTTCATACACATATGGACAATGATATTGCCGTTTTAAAATTATTTCCGGGCATCAGTAAAAAAATTACTTCTGCCATTATTAACACACCGGGCATTAAAGCTATTATTTTAGAAACCTTTGGTGCAGGTAATTCCACTACACAAGATTGGCTTACCAACGAATTAAAAAAAGCCATTGGCAAAGGCATTATTATTTTAAACATTACACAATGTTTGGAAGGCCGCGTAATACAAGGCATGTACGAAACCAGCTCGCACCTTAAAAAAATGGGTGTTATTGGCGGTGCCGATATGACCTTTGAAAGCGCCATTACAAAACTGATGTTCTTATTAGGACAAAAATTAAGCAATACACAAATAAAAAAACAGCTTCTTGCTAATTTAAGAGGTGAACTTACCTCTGAATGATCAACTTCTCATTAAAAATTTTCTGATCACTTTTAATTCTTAATAAATATAAGCCTTGCGGAAAATCGGAAATACTGATCTCATCATTTTCTTTTATTGACCCCGATCTCACTTTTTTTCCCGCAGCATCATAAATTTCAATCTCAGCATTTTGTAGTTGCTTAAACTTTATTTTTTGACTGGCGGGATTTGGATAAAATGAATTATTATTAGCTTCGAAATTATAAGATTTGACACCCGTAAATGTACCGTAATCGGGCATTAGCCCATAAATTGTATCTGTGCCTTTAATTGCGCTTTTAAGACAATACAAATTAGAGTGCTCAAAAAAATCAGAGCTTTGTATAACTCTACCAATTCCTTCGGTACAAATATACCGTGTAGAGCCTATAGGCCCGGCATAGTTATTAAATACGGCGTCAAATAATCTTTATTATTAGCAACTATATGATACAATGTTGCAAAAGTATCTACCATTAAAACTGGTGATTGAAGTTGTTGGCCACAGCCAAAAAAACCTGCCTGTTTAGTAAACCTGTTATTTATATCCATTGTAAAACGGATAACATTAAATGGACCAAAAAAACTAGCGAGATTAGCTGTAGATGTTAGTGCTGTTGGGTTTAAATTAAACGCGCCAACAACCATAAGGGCACCAGGATATAGCATATTTTCTGACTGGCTGGCTATATTTGTAAATGTAAGCTGGCTAATTGCAATAGCAGTGCTAGGAGTTTGCACGCAATAACTACTTGAGATCGTATTGTAATACTTCTCTAAACCAATTGCTTGGTACGTATAGCCTGTTGAAGAGGTTGTTTTGCCGGTTACCTTAAACATTTCGGAAAAACCCGATCCGTATATATTTGGATTATTATACACGCAGTGCTCATCCGTCATATAGAACATATCTCCAATTGTATAATTATACATATCCCAAAAATTAGGAACTTTTGTGCCATAAACTGCATTTACATCGTATGTTGCAGCATTTTCAATACCAACCAATCTATAATATTTATTTAAACTATAAGGTTTTGGAAACTGAATGATACCAAAGCTCTTTGATAGCACCAGCGTGTCATTTAACCCAATAACTATTGTTTTTATAGAGTCGCTTACTGCAAAAACAGTTTTTGTTCCTACAGCC
>JBDSFC010000005.1:0-2629 GCA_039919745.1 Bacteroidia bacterium
AGCGCCGAGTTAGACGAACACCCAGTGTTTTATTGGAAAAATATTGCAAGTGTAATTGTCGGCATACTATTATTTTTAGGTGTTGGTATATATAAATATTCAAATAAAAATAATGGGTCAGGGTATAATTCGGAAAATTTAAATATATATAAGTCGGAGACCAAAAATAAAAATTTGGTTTTAAACACGCCCGTAAAAAAAGAGAACGATCCGGGTAATAACCAAAGTGAAAGCAAAAAAAATAAACCAATAACAAAAAAGAATACTGTTTTGGCGGCAGTCACAAAAAAATTAATTGCTCAAAAAAATAAAATAAATAGTACTTCGCACAAAACAGCAAAGCCAAATTATTTAAACATTAATCTTTCAAAATTTGAGACTGAAAGTTCGGAAACAAAAGAAATTGTTTTTAATTCCCTTCAAACAAGACCTGACCAGTTGGCCATGAACTTAATGCCTTTTAATACGATAATAACAACTGATGAGATAACAGATAAGGAAATACCCGTTAGCTTATCTGGCGATTTTCAAAACAACTTGTTGGATACAAATTTAAGTAATGGTGCTTTAATTGTTAAACCAAAAAAGTTTGAGATCGGCATTACTTATTCTTATAATAATACCTGGATAATAAACAATGAAACGCAAAAGAGCTTTGATCAAAATAGCCTTACTCAAACTTTTTTGGCTTTTGCAAGTAGTTACGGTGTAGTTGCCAATTATAATGTTTCTAATTATAACGCGTTATCAGCCGAGTTCTATTTTAATTCTACATCCCGTCAAAAATATGGCGAATATATTGAAGGTACTTATTCACAACATACTTTACAGTTTAACTATGCCAAACTTACGTTGCTTTATCAGCTAAATATAAATCAACCGCGTTATAAAAAAATAGCATCTAAATATACTTTTAAAGCAGGAGTCTACGGTTCTTATTTAAAAAGCTATGATCATTCATATAGCAGGGTTAATTTTGCAGATGACGATAAATACAAGTCAAATGACTATGGAATTAAAATAGCTATTGGCCAGGAGAAAAAAATGCAGAATATTATATTTGGTTACGGGTTAAATGCAGAATACGGATTTAACAATACTTTTGCCGGCAGCAAGCAAATGCCGTCTAACTTCAACATCACTAAAAATGCCTTAGTTGGAGCCTATTTTAATTTAAAATATAATTTTTAACTACTAATTACCCAAAAAAATTAATTCCGGGTTCCAACCTTATTGAAATTGTAAACATCTTAGATATGAAGGTCTAACTATTTTCATAGTTATGAAGCCTTTTTATTATAAAGGTGAGTAGAAATTGATGCATAGGGATTAATAATTTAATAATTAAGATTATGCGATTATATTATTTTCATGATGGAAAAAAAAGCCAAGGGCCTTTCACGGTTTCGGATCTGAAAAAGCAAAACATTTGTAAAGAAACACCTGTTTGGTTTTATGGATTGCCCGAATGGATCAACGCCGGCCAAATGCTTGAACTGGAAGATGTACCGGATCAAATGCCTTTAAAAGCTACAGGGATGGGATTAACTATTAAAAAGAGATTTAGAGGAGTAATTATTACCTTATTTAACTCTTTTCATTTTTAATCAGGCATTAAGTAAAAATAATTTTTTCCAACGACTTAATACAAATAGTTTAAATAATAATTTGTTGTGGAAAGTGCTGGCGGGATTCGTTTTCTCAAGATCTGTATAATTTACAAAATCAAAATTGGCAGTTTTAATTTCAGAAAGTAATTGCGGACGTAAAGTTTGCATCCATTGTTGCATGGGTGTTTCAAAACCTTTTTTATCGTAACGGCTATAGATCTCTTTTGGTAATTTTGTTTTTACTGCCTCACGCAATAAATGTTTAGATACCCCATCTTTTATTTTTTTATTACCGTTAAAAGAAAACAATAAATTAATAAGCTCTACATCATCTGCAAAAGGCGTGCGGCTTTCCACGCTGTGCCACATACCGCAACGGTCTTCACATTTTAAAAAAGACTTTAGCCGGGTTTGATAAATATCATCAACCAATTGTTCATTCACCGAATTAAAATAAACTGATGGATTTTTTATTTCTGAAGAATTTAAAAACTCACTTTTAAAAAGTAATGAAAAATGCTTCTTGTTAAAATAATTTTTCTGCTTTGCTTTTTCTTTTAAATAAAATTGTAAAGGAAAAGCGATGGTTTTTTTACTTGTAGAGATGTCATTCATGGCCATCATAAAATTGCCGGTAGAGAATAAATTATTCCACTTGGCTAAAAAATGATGATGATATCCACCAAATAATTCATCAGCCCCCTGGCCATCTAAGACCACTTTAATATTATTTTGTTTAGCCAGTTCCATTACTTTGTATTGAGCATAAGTGCTGGTATCCCAGATCGGCACATCCTGCGAATAAATTAAATTATCCACTTCTTTTAAGAAACCATCTAATGTTGGCTCTACTTTAAAATGTTTTGCACTTATTTTTTTTGCGACAATATTTGCAAAATGTTCTTCGCTAATAGTGTTGTTTTTAAAAACAGAAGTAAAACAATACAAAGGTTGTTTTGTGATTTCAGAAATGGTAACAGCTAAAGCGCTACTATCAATGCCGCCACTTAGGCAGGTGC
>JBDSFC010000016.1:0-6858 GCA_039919745.1 Bacteroidia bacterium
TAAAGCGTCATACAGCGGCTGCATATATGGATCCAGTTTTTCCTGCAGATCACCGGGTAAAAAACCTAAATTTTCGCCGGCCTCAACAGCCGGACGTGTTAAAATAATGCGTTTTACTTCCTTATTTTTAAGCGCTTTTACCGCCAAAGCAACAGCTGTATAGGTTTTACCGGTACCCGCAGGCCCAACAGCAAATATCATATCGTTTTTTACGATCGCGCTTATCATCTTGCGCTGGTTCTCGGTTTTAGCCTTTATAACCAAACCATTGTTGCCAAACAAAATAATATCATTGTTAACAGCATCTTCTTTTGATTCAAGGATGTTATCGCCATTTTGCCCTAAAAGCCGCTCAATTACTGTATCTGTAAGGATCCCGCTTTTATGATAATGATCTACCATCAGGTCAAGTTTTTTTTCAAAACGGGTAATCTCATTACTATCGCCAATTACCTTTAAAGAGTAACCGCGGGCTATTAACTTTAATTTTGGGAAATATTTTTTAATAATGTTCAGTTTCACATCATTCACTCCATAGATCTCCACCGGCTCAACGCTATCAAGCGTTATAATTTTTTCATTCATTTTCTTTCAAACACAGAATTACTGGTATTGTTTATAAACATGTTAATCTCTCTTCAAGTTTAAAAAAATTAGCCCTAGAGCCTGATTAAACTTATATAATAATTTGTTTAGGCTTATTTTTTGCTGCAATTTCGTTAAATTTTTCGCCATAATCTTAATTATGCCTGCAAAATTTGCCTCATTTCGCTGAACAATAAGCTGTAAACAATTTTACAATATAAATTTAAACAGGCTCCAAATATTAATTACTTTTGAACAAATGAGCATTGTTACTTTAACAACCGATCTGGGTTACCGCGACCCATACTTAGCAATTGTTAAGGCTAAACTTTTTTCGCAATTACCCGATGTAAAAATTATTGATCTTAGTTGTGATATTAAAGACAATACTATTTCTGATGCCGCTTTTATTTTAAAAAATGCTCTGCCTTATTTTCCTGAAAATACGATTCATTTAATGGCGGTAAAATTTATTGTTGATACAGGCAACACAACCAAACAAAATAATATTGATAACACACGTTATTTAATTTCAAAATACAAAGGTCAATATATTATTTGTCCGGATAATGGTTTATTTTCTTTGATCGATTCTAATTTTAACGAACCGGTTTATCAATTGGCATATGATGGTAACACAAAACATCATTTCTTTTTAAAGGATATTTTTATTGATGCCGCAATTCATATTTCAAAAACAAATAAAGTAGAAGAAATTAGTATGCCGGCTCCGGAATATTATAAAGCTTTTCAATTTGAAAGTTTTGTAACCGGAAATATTTTAAGAGGTAAAGGAATTTATGTAGATGATTTTGGAAATATAATCACAAACATTACCGAAAAACAATTTAATGAGGTAATTGGTAACCGTAGTTTCAGTATTACACTTCCCGGCGCACGCATCAATAAAATTGTAACTACTTACGATGAGGTAAAACAAGGACAGCCACTTGTATTATTTAATAGTTTTGGAAACCTTGAAGTGGCTGTAAATGGTAAAAGTGCTTTAAACATGCTTTGCCCGCGGGATATTGGAAGTAAATTTGATTTTAATTTATTGATAGAATTTTATGATTAAACGTATTGTAAAAATGAGTTTTAAACCGGAGAACATTGCCGCTTTTAAAACCATTTTTGAAACTAACTGGCAACGGATAAAAGGCTTTGAAGGCTGTTCGCATGTAGAATTATTACAAGACGCAAACAATCCGGAGATCTTTTTTACTTATAGCTTGTGGCAAAGCGAAGAGCATTTAAATAATTACCGCCATTCAGAATTGTTTAATACGGTTTGGTCTTCTACAAAAATTTTATTTAATGCCAAGCCGGAAGCCTGGACAGTGAATCAGTTGTTGTTTTAGGTTTTACGTCATTACCTTTACCTTAATTTAGTATAAACAGAATGAGTTTTTTCAAACGACTTTTCGGATGGTTTTTAAAAGAAACAAATGTTTTACTAAAACCTTATATAGACCCTCTTAAAACCGAAAACAAAAAAAAGGCTGAAGAAAAAAGTGAAGTGCTGCTTTCTGAGGAGATACCGTTAAGAGATAAAACAAAAATTGTACATGTAGTTGAAAAAAATGATGAGCCAAGAGCGGGTGGCCCTGTAGCTGATAACCCGGTTATTTCAACGCCTCCTGAATTACATATTTTTAAAAAGAATGACAAGGAAGGTTATGAGGACAATGATAAAAATGTAGTGATAGAGGCTAAATTTGATACGGCTTATATTTTTAGAGATGGTTTGGCAAATGTGGTGGTCAATGATAAATACGGTGTAATAAATACAAGTGGAGAATATATTTTAAAACCCGAATACGAATTTATTTATGGATTAAAAGAGGGTATGATATTGGTGAAGAAAAATAATCATTACGGGTTTGCCCTTGCTAATGGTAAAATTGCCATACCAATAGAATACGATTACCTGGGTGAATTTTGTGATGGTTGGGCCAAAGCAGGCAATGATAGAAAAGTAGGTTACATTGACAAGAACAATAAAATATTGCTTGAATTTAAATACCGCAGTGCCGGTAGTTTTAGCGAAGGCCTTGCATATGCCTGCCCATATAATGATGAAGATGTTATAAAATATGGTTTTATTAACAGGCAAGACCAGATGATAATTGCGCCACAGTTTGAAGACGTAGGTGATTTTCGCGAAGGTTTGGCGCCAGTTAAAATTAATGGCTGGTGGGGTTTTATAAATAAAACGGGAGAGATTATTTGTAAGCCCATTTATTTTTGCGCTTACACTTTTAGCAATGGTATGGCCCCCGTTCAATCACCCGACGGTAAATGGGGCTATGCAGATAAGAAAGGCACGCTTGTAATTAATTATCAATTTGATAGCAGTGCAGATTTTGGCAAAGATGGAACAGCCTTTGTGCGCATTGACGAAAAATATTTTTATTTATCCAAAGACGGCACGCTTAAATAGTTTTTTACCAATTTATCGGCATTATAGTTGTTTGATTGGGGTACACCTTTATTGTATCTATAGTTGTTGTTACAATCCCCATTTTGCGTTTGCGAATAGTGCGCCTTAACCGCTGGCTTTTTATTTTCACGGATGGCGCGGCAAATGTTGAAGGAAAAGGGAACCCATTACTGCCATAAAAATAAATAGTTCCCAAAGCAACCTCATTGCCAGGAAAAATATCACCATCAGGATTAGTATATTCAATTGTAACTAAACTTACTATTAAACTATCGTTTTGCTGCGAAGGGTTTAATAAATTATTATAGTGTATCGTAACATCAGCACTCTGCATATCCACCAATAACTTATCGTTAGTATTTCCTATGTCAATATAACTCAATTCGCTACCGCCACAAGGATAGAATTGCTCTAATCCCCAACTTTCTTTTACAGCCACAAAATAATTATGTTTTTTATTTGATTTTAATCTTTCCCGGTCGAAAAAACATTCGCCATTATTATCTGTTATTGCATTGGCAATAACTGCGCAATCGTTACTGCCAGCATATTTACCATCATTATTATATCCTTTTTTATCAACCAGAACTATATTGGCGTTAGCAACATATTCATTTAAAGCGGGGTTAAATAATTTTACATGTATACTTGTTTTTCTTTTACAAGTGCTTAGTGTTAAAGCCAATAAAAAAATAAAAAAAAAGTTTATTGTTCTTCTCATAACAAAGTTTAAGACGAGTTAATTACCAATTAATTGGAACTATAGTTGTTTGATTAGGATACACCTTTACTGTATCTATAGTTGTTGTTACAATGCCCATTTTACGTTTGCGGATATTTACTATTTTTTTTCCGCCCTGTGTTTTAATTGAGTTTACATAAAGAATAGCTGGAAAAGGAAAGCCGTTGCAACCATAAAAAGGGAAAGCTACAAAGACTCCATCGCCTCCAAAAGCATAAGGTTCATTTGGTAAATTGTAATAAGTGGATGTAATTCGTACATTCAAGCTATCATCTTGTTGCGATGGATTTAGTAAATTATTGTATTGTACTTTCAGGTATCCATCATAATAACTTCCATCAAGTATTATTTCCTGCACTTTTCCTTTATCCAGATAGTTCTTTCCCTGGCAAGGATAGTTCTGAGTTTGACCATATATATTGCTGATCGTAAAAAAATAATCATATTTTTTATTCGATTTTAATTTTTCTTTGTCAAAAAAGCATTCGCCATTACTATCAGTTATTGCCCAGGCAATTTCTTTACAGCTCGCATTACCAACCAAGATACCGCCACCATTATCTCCTTTTTTTTCTATCAATACAACAGTGGCATTTGCAACATACTCACTCAAAGCATAATTATATACTTTCACCCTGACGCTTGTCTTTTTTTTACATGTGCTTATTGTAAGCGCGAACAAAAAAATAAAAAAATATTTAAATAGTTTTATCATTGCAAGTGATCTCTTATATTAAAGATACCTTAAATTAAGATATATGCAATGATTTAACACTTGCATGTACGATAGTGGGTATTGCCGACTTCGCGCAAAAAATAAACGCTTAATTGATATATCGGTTAGATCTAAGAAGTATAATCATTTTTTTTCTTCCTGTTAAGGATCAAAAAATCATCAACCATTTTTGTTGAATTTCCAATTACCATAATGGCGTGGATAAGATCCTTTTCTTCACAGTTTAAGATCATGCTCCATTCCCTGATGGACTCTTTACTGTGAAGGTCGATTTTTGTATCTTTCATGTCAGAATCTTGCATACAGCTAAGGTCTGACATAATTTAAAAAAGCGCAACCCGTAAAATTACCTATTTTTTGTATAGGTAATTTTACCTATTAAAAGGTAGGTAATATTACCTATTTTGAAATGTTAAAAATGGGTTAAATCATTAATAATCAAAAAATTGACTTTTGTAACGGTTTACAGATTTCCGCACTTAATTTTGCATTTTTAGTATATTGGTAAAGTATAATTATTACTAACTAAAAACTACTATTTATGAGTTTCACAGGACACGAAGACCATCATGTTACATTGGCAGAAGCCACAGCCTGGACAGCAACTTTTCGCTCAGGCCAATCCGGTACTTATACCAAAGGCCATTTTTATGGAAAAGATGCCATTAATGCCATTTTAGATCAATCAGGTTGCGTAGGTATCCGCATTTATTATGCAATTGATGCTAAAGGTGCAAAACAGCTAATTTTAGTTGGAGCAGATGCAAATGAAAATGATCTGTACAATGGTGTATTAGCTGAGAGGGGAGTATCTTGTCCACCAATATGCGGCACCGGAAATCCTTTAAACGGTTTATAAACGTTACTTTTTGTATTTTTAAGGCGACTACGGTCGCCTTAATTTTTTAAGTATAATGGATATTTCAAATTTTATATTTTATGCCGTTGTATTTTCTTCTTTATTTTGTTTAGTACCGTTAATTATTGCACTAATTAATTTTAAAAAAATCAGAGGTGAAGTGTTTGCTGTTTTTTTTCTAGTTGTTATAGGGGCAATTATGGAAATAATTAATATTGCTTTTGCACGGGTTGGAATACACAATCAATATATATTGCATTATTATACTGTTGGGGAATTTGCATTGATCAGTTTATTTTACAGCCTGTTTTTTAAACAGTATTTTAAACCTTTGCTAATTAATTTATTGATTCCTGTTTTTTTGTTGACAGCTTATATAGATTCAAGAGTGAATGGATTAAATACGGTAAATAATTTTTCTGCTGCAATAGAATCAATTGTAATTATTTCATATTCTATGTTCTTATTTTACTATATGCTAAAGAATTTGATCTTTGAGAACTTATTTATTGCGCCGGTATTTTGGTTTAATACAGGTATTTTATTTTATTTTTCAGGAAACCTGATCTTATTTGTATTTAGTGCTCATATTGCAAATAATAATACGAATCAATACATGATCTTGTGGGCAATTATTCATACTTTTTTTAATTTAATATATAACGTTTTATTGAGCATAGGGTTTTGGAAAACAAAGGTCAATTAGATATTTATACCTTAATAATCATGTCAACACTGGGTGTGTTGGTGTTAATACTTTTTTTGGTATTTATAGTGGTATTATATCAAAAACGCATGCTCGCGAATAAAACATTACTTATAGATACTGAAAATAAGCATCAAAAAAAACTATTAAATGCTTCACTCGAAATTGCAGAACAGGAACGTGTAAAAATTGCCGTTAACCTGCACGATGATATTGGAATTACCTTAAGTGTTTTAAAATTAAATTTAAGTCGTTTAAAAAAGAACATTGATAAAAAGGAAGTTTTTGATGAAATAATAAATGCCAGTAATCAAAACATCGATGATTCGTTAGATACTGTGCGTTCAATTTACAATGATATTATCCCACCTACTTTAATGAATTTGGGTTTTGTAAAGGGCCTAAAAGAAGTTTGCCACCAAATTAGTTTTGCCAGTGGAACAGATATCATATTTAATTCTGAGGAAGAAAATATTGAGTTCGAAAAAAAAATAAAGATACAATTGTACCGCCTTGTGAAAGAGGTATTAAACAATACAATAAAACATGCAAAACCTTTATCGGTTGAAATGAATATTGAGATCAAAAAAAATAATTTAATTGTTAGTATCTTGCACAACGGTATTGGAATTACAACAGAAGCGATCAAGCTGCATGCTGAAAAGTCTACCGGTTTGGGATTAAAAAGTATTTTAACCCGTACCGAACTGATAAATGCAGCAATAGAATTTACAATATTAAAAAATAGCATGGCCCAGGTTACTATAAAAACCCCATTAATATGAAC
>JBDSFC010000074.1:0-4056 GCA_039919745.1 Bacteroidia bacterium
GATTCGATTGAAAGAACAGAGTCAAATAAAAGTGATTTTATTTTTCTTGAAATAGCTCTTGAAAAATATAAAAAAAGTAATTCAGATACAGTAAAACTTACTATTTTAAGTGAAATTATTGAAAACAGCAATGATGAAAATATCTGGATAAGATACAACCGCATCATGTATCAAATGGCTGACGATCTTGCTAAAAAAGAGCCATCTGTTTTTCTTAAAAATAAATTTCTTTCTAAAAAGGCGCAGGCAATAAATAATTACGCATATCATATGCAGAATTATGCTAACAATGCAAAAGGTTCATTAAAGTTTTATTATGCAGCAGCAAAGATCCAAAGAGAAATTGGCGACAAATTAAACCTTAGTGTTTCAAATAATAATATTGGCAATCTTTTATATAATAGTGGTAAAATATTGGAAGCAATTGATATTTACCATGAAACAATTGCCATTCAGGAAGAGTTAAAAAATGCTGCTAGCCTAACTCCCTTGTTAAATAATCTTGGCGAGGTTTATTTATTTCTTGGCGATAGCGTTAAGGCTTATGTTTATATAAAAAGAGCCTTAGCAAGTGCATTGCAGAGTGGTGACAAACGGATTATTGCCCAGGAATTTCAAAATATAGGTGTATTGGCTTATAATCGCGGTCAACAAAATTATGCTTTTGAATGCGTAAGAAAAGCTTTAGCCATAAGGGAACAAATTGGAGATGTTAATGGTGTATGCAAATCAAAATTAAACCTGGTTCTATTTTATATCAAGATCAAAAATTACGTTCTTGCCCGACAGTATTTAAATGAAGTCGAGCCATTAGTAATGCAAACTGAAAATACACAGATACAACAACTCTTCCATTTTGATAAAGCACAATTTTACACAGCTATAAATGATTCATCAAATGCTATAGTTGAATTTGAGAAATCACTTGAACTTTCAAAAAAAACTGATATTCTGCAAGAAGAAATAAAAGCCATCGCTATTCTGATACCTTTTTATCAAAGAACCGGTAAAAAAGATAAAGAATTATTAATGTACAGGCAATTACAAAAAATAAACAAGCGTGTTAATACAACGGAAGCAAAACGTGATGCATTAAAAAAAGAATATATTTATGAATATACAAAAAAGGAAAGTGAGCTAAGAATCGAACAGGCATTAAAAGATGAAAAAGCAAAGGATGAAAAACGTAAACAAAAATTTATTACACTTGGAATTTCCTTTATCCTTTTATTAACTCTTATTTTTTCTTTTTTTATTTTTAAGGCCTTTAAGATCAGTAAACAAAAAAACGTGATCATTTCTTCTCAAAAACAAGAAGTTGAAAAACAAAAACACTTAATAGAAGAAAAACAAAAAGAAATAGTTGATTCTATTAATTATGCCAAGCGTATACAAAATGCATTGTTGGCAAATGAAGAACTTTTAAATAAAATTTTACCCGAACATTTTATTTTATTTAAACCAAAAGACATTGTAAGTGGTGATTTTTATTGGGCTAATTCAGTTGTTACTGAAAACCTCAACCTGTTTTTTTTGGCAATTTGTGATAGCACTGGTCATGGTGTTCCCGGGGCATTTATGAGTTTATTGAATACAAATTTTCTGAACGAAGCTATCAACGAAAAACATATTTACGAACCCAATAAGGTGTTTAATTATGCCCGTATGCGTTTAATAAATTCGATCAGCAAAGAAGAACAAAAAGATGGTTTTGATGGAATACTTATTTGTATTGACAAGTTAAAAAATAAGATCACCTATGCCGCCGCTAACAATTGTCCTGTTATAGTAAATCTGCAAAAAGAACTCACAAAATTACCTTGCGATAAAATGCCCGTTGGTAAAGGAGAAAAAAATGCGGAGTTTGAATTGCATACTTTCAATTTTCAAAAAGGAGATACACTTTATTTATATACCGATGGTTATGCCGATCAGTTTGGCGGACCGGGATCTAAACCGCATGAAGGAGCTTTTGCCGGAGGAAAAAAATTCAAATATAAACCTTTGAACGATCTGCTTGTTTCAATAAATGACGTTCCTTTAAATAAACAATCCTCAATTTTAGATCAAAAATTCCTTGATTGGAAAGGTGGCTTAGAACAGGTTGATGATGTGTGTATTGTTGGTCTAAAGCTATAAATAACACAAACATACTGTAATTCCGTCATAATTTATCGTTAACTAAAGACATTCAGTCATGTATTTTGTGCTAAACACGACTATTTTTCCTGAATTTAAATTAGGAACGTTTTATGATGTTAAACTGTAAAATTAGTAGACCATGAACTTAAATAATTATACCATAAAATCACAGGAGGCTATTCAACAAGCTTTACAATTAGCTACTATTAACGGCAACCAGGCCATTGAAACCGGCCATATATTAAAAGCAATTTTAGAAACAGATGAAAATGTAACTCCTTTCATCTTAAAAAAATTAAACGTTAACCCCGCTACATTTAGCAAATTGGTTGACAGTGTTATTAATTCCTATCCAAAAGTTAGTGGTGGGCAACCTTATCTTTCAAATGCAGCCAACCAGGCATTAGCAAAAGCGTCTTCCTTCTTAAAAGAATATAAAGACGAATACGTTTCGATAGAGCATTTATTACTTGGCCTTTTAAATGCCGGAGACAGTACTTCTAATTTAATGAAGGATACCGGGATAAAAGAAAAAGATCTAAAAGCTGCTATTACAGAATTAAGAAAAGGCGAACGTGTAACCAGTCAATCGCAGGAAGAAACTTATAACAGTCTTAATAAATATGCCATTAATTTAAATCAACAAGCCCGCAACGGCAAGCTTGATCCCGTTATTGGCCGCGATGAAGAAATTCGCCGCGTATTACAAATACTTTCACGTCGTTCAAAAAACAATCCAATTTTAGTTGGTGAGCCGGGTGTTGGCAAAACAGCCATTGCAGAGGGCTTAGCGCACAGAATTGTAAATGGAGATGTACCTGAGAACTTAAAAACAAAACAGGTTTTCTCGCTGGATATGGGGGCGTTAATTGCCGGTGCAAAATTTAAAGGAGAATTCGAAGAGCGTTTAAAATCAGTAATTAAAGAAGTAACCGGCAGCAATGGCGAGATCATATTATTCATTGACGAGATCCACACTTTAGTTGGTGCAGGTGGCGGTGGCGAAGGTGCGATGGATGCGGCCAACATTTTAAAACCTGCATTAGCACGTGGCGAACTAAGAGCAATTGGCGCGACCACATTAAATGAATATCAAAAATATTTTGAAAAAGACAAAGCATTGGAACGTCGTTTCCAAAAAGTAATGGTGGATGAACCAAGTACCGAGGATGCTATTTCTATCTTGCGCGGTATTAAAGAAAAATACGAAGCACATCATAAAGTAAGGATCAAGGATGAGGCCATTATTGCTGCAGTTGAGCAAAGCCAGCGTTATATCAGCGATCGTTTTTTACCGGATAAAGCAATTGATCTTATGGATGAGGCTGCTTCGAAATTAAGAATGCAGATCAACTCTATGCCAATTGAATTGGACGAAGCCGAACGTAAAATAATGCAACTTGAAATTGAACGTGAAGCTATTAAACATGATAATGACCAGGCACGTATTAGTGCATTAAATAAAGATATTGCCAACTGGCAGGAAAAAAGAACTGCATTAAGAGCAAGATGGCAATCTGAGAAAGAGGTGATAGAAGGAGTTCAAAAAATTAAACTTGAAATCGAAGATCTTAAGCAACAGGCAAATAATTATGAAAAACAAGGTGACTATGGTAAAGTAGCCGAGATCCGCTATGGTAAAGTAAAAGAAGCTGAAGCAAAATTGGCCGAATTTGAAACAAAATTAGCAGAAGCAAAAGAGAATGGTTCGCAATTATTAAAAGAGGAAGTAGATAGTGAAGATATTGCAGATGTAATTAGTGCGTGGACAGGCATTCCGGTAAGCCGAATGCTTCAAAGTGAAAAAGAAAAATTACTGCATCTTGAAGAGGAATTACACAAACGTGTAGTTGGTCAACATGAAGCCATTGAAAGCATTTCTGACGCAGTGCGTAGAAGCAAAGCAGGCTTACA
>JBDSFC010000089.1:0-12303 GCA_039919745.1 Bacteroidia bacterium
GCCAATTTTGTACATTTAATACCAACCTTATCAACTAATAAAGTTGTAATTGGAAATACTACACCTGCTCTATTTGGTTACGGTAGTAAATTAACTGTTTATAATCCTACAGGTAATAACGATACAGCTTTTTCTGTTATTCAATATAATAATTCAACGCATGCTATTAATTCTACAGCTTTAGGAACTGGCTTTGCTATAAATGCAGTAAATAAAAATGCGGCGTTAAGTGCTTACGCCGGTTTTTTTGATGGTGGGTTGATCTCCAGAGGAAAAAACAGTTCAAACAATGCTTATGGTTTGATCGTTAAGGATAATGTAAATACAGATCTTTTATCCGTAAGAAACGATGGTAAAGTTGGCATTGGCACTATTACCCAAACAGAGAATTTACAGGTACAATCTTCATCGTCAACTGCTATATCGATCGTTTCTGGCAATACTGCACAGAGCAATTTTTATTTTGGTGACCAGAGTTTTCATTTTAGAGGAAATATTCAATATGATAACTCAAGCAATACAATGAATTTTTGGACCAACAATACAGCCAACCGGATTTTTATTGACAATAATGGCCATGTAGGATTGAAAACAAATAATCCAGGGGTTTATGACCTTAGTATATTTAGTACATCAGGTAATTCATCCTTAAGATTAAATAATAATTTATCAGCCAGTATTGGATTGGTAGTAAGTACAAGTAATGTTGGAACAAACATTTTAAGTTACGAAAACACACCTTTTGATTTTGGAAATAACAGCGTCATATTTATGCGCGCGCAACCCAATGGCAATGTTGGTATTGGTAGCCTTAGCCCTGCTCCAAATTCGCGTTTGGCAATTAAAGATGGGCATTTACAATCACAGCAAACAAATGCGCCAACCATTAATGGTAATAATGGAACAACGGCTACTTTTTGGGGCCCTAACGGAACCGACGTAACAGGAATAATTTCTATTGCTATGGGCGCTACAACCGCAGCCGGAACACAAGCAACTATAACATTTAATAAACCTTACAATAATGTTCCAATTGTAATTATCACACCGGTAAATAATACCTATGCAGCCGATGCTGTAGCTTTAAACCATGTGTATGTTGTAGCATCCACAACTGGTTTTACAATTCAATTTAATAGCGCTTATGCTAATCCAAGTTATAATATGTATTTTAATTATATTGTAATTGAAGGAAACTAAATGTAATTATTACATCTGAAAAATGATAATGCTAAAAATAAAAAATAGTTTGATCGTATACAGAAGATTGCTTTTGATCACTCTTCTATTTTCTGTTACTACTATAAATGGTCAGACAATTACACCACAGGTAATAAACTCTGCCGGTAACAACTGGCAACTTGGAAACGGTATGACGATATCAGATAATATTGGCGAACCTTTTATTACAACAATTTCAAATGCTAATAATGGTATTACACAAGGGTTCTTACAAAATTTTGTTATCAGTAATCGTTTTGTTGTTACAGTACAAAATAATCCTGTTAGTTGTAGAGATAAAAATGACGGAAATATTTCTATTGCCATTTCAACTAATCTATCTTCTTTTTCAACGCAATACACATGGACACCACAATCTATTTGTCCACTTAATAATTGCAATGTAGTTGATAGTTTAAAACCCGGAACCTATACCGTTTCTATCCAGGTAACTTATACTGTTGGTCAAACACAAATGGATACCGTTTTTGTAAGAACAGTTATTATTGATGATCAGAACGAACCATGTAAGGTTATAATCTATAAAGGCATAACAGCAAATAACGATGGCGTTAACGATGTGTTTACAATTGATAATATCGCTGATTTTCCAAATAATCATTTAGCGATCTATAATCGCTGGGGACTTTTGGTTTATGATGACCATGGTTACGATAACATTACAAAGTTCTGGCCTAAAAAAGAAGAAATAAGCAAACTTATAGGCACAACTTATTTTTATGTTTTAAATTTAGGTGATGGCAGTAATGCTATTAAGGGTTGGGTAGAATTAATAAAAGATTAATGAGCAATAAGAAAAATATTTTATTTACTTTAATGATAGGGTTTACATTTTTTGTAAGCGGGCAAAACTCATTACCCTATTCACAAAGTAATTTTTGTTTTGACGATCTGATACAAGTTAACGCTGCCCAACTTTCAAATACCAGGAACCTGGTAATTGCAGACTTTAATAATGATAATTTAAAAGATGTTGTAGTTACCGACGTAATTAATAACTATATAAAAATTTATAGTTTTTTACCTGCCAGCGGCACTTTTAGTTTTCAAAATTTAATTATAGCGCCTGGCACCGGTTTTGGTACTGGTATTTACAGAGCTGTAGCAGCCGGTGATTTTGATTCGGATCTTAAAATGGACCTTGTATTTACCACGGATAGTTTTATTTATATTTTCAAGAACAATGGCGGTTTTAATTTTAACCAGATAGGCCAAATTGCAATCATAAATGAATTTGTTGCGCAAGAACATCTTTTAAAAGTAGATAACATTAATAATAATGGCCCTGACGATTTTTATTTTATCAGTGCCAATCCATCATATAGTGCCGGTGTTGCTGTTGTACCTTTTTTAACTGTTTCTGGTAATAATTTTATACCCCAAGGTATGCAAAGAGTATTTACAAGTTACGCGGCTACTTTTACAGGCATTAACAATTTTGATGTAAGTATTGCAAACATTCAAAATGATGGTAATGGTTTAAAAGATCTTCTGTTAACGTACAACCAGATAGCAGATTCTGTTATTTTCCTAGAGAATACTTCCGGTATAACCTCTCTTAGCTTTAATAAAATATCCGTTTACCTTGCTCCCACTTCAACTACAACTATTCTCCCTGATTATTTTATTAAAAATTCAGAAATAGCAGATGTAAATGGCGATAATGTTTTGGATTTTGTTTTTAATGGTACAGGAACTGCCGGTGACCGGATAAAAGTTTATGCTGGGTCGCTTTCTTTCTCATTATCGTTTCATGTTGATATACCAACTATTTGCAACTTTAACGACTTTAAAATTGCCGAAATAAATAATGATAATAACATTGATTTTGTTGGAATCGGCACTATATTTGGCTTTCCGGGGATGGTGGTTTATCCTGGCAACGGTAATAACATTACTTATTTTAACCCATCCACTTCTATTCTTTTTCCATTTTCAACGCAAGCTGATGAATTGCAACTTGAAGATATTGACAATAATGGAATAAAGGATATTTTATTTAAACCATGGCGCGGTAATTCTGATCACACATTCATGATCCCTAACTATTCATATAAATTAAATGTTTCGCCACTTATAACAAGTGCCTGTTCGTCGCAACCTGCTATTCTAACAGCTAGTTCCAGCGCTACCTCCGGCTCTTACCTTTGGAAAGATTCAACAAATAATGTTATCGCCACCGCTGCTGTTCTAACTACTACTGACGCAGGCATTTATTATGCTCATTTAGATCTTACTATGTATTCAAACAATACCTGTACACGTTATTCAGATACTGTTCTTGTAAATTCTTCAGCCCCTGTACTTAGTTTATCTTCAAGCAGCTTAACGGTTTGTTATGGCACTGTTGTTTCAACAACGGTATCAGGTGCGGCATCGTATTCATGGTCGGCGGCAAGCAGTTCTAATTTATCAAGTAATACTACATTTTCTTTACAGGCATATTCTACAGCAAACTATACTATTACAGGTGCACTTACAAATGGTTGTACGGGTAAAGCTGTTTTTAATGTCAATTTATTTCCACTGAATACAGATGTAATTTCAACTACAAAAAACCCGGTGTGTGTTGGTGATGTTGCCGTATTAAGTATGCCATCGGCATCAAGTTATACATGGAACATTACTAATTATAATTCTACATTTTCAATCTCTCCTACTGCAACTACTACCTACTCACTTGATTTTATAGATGCCAATGGTTGTTCTTCATCAAAAAATATTGTAATTGATGTTGATCCGAATTGTGCTCCAAAAATTTATACGGGTGTTACTTTAAACGGACTTGGAACAAATAATATTTTTATGATTGATAATATTGAAAATTATAAGAACAATCATGTAACCATTTACAATAGGTGGGGCCAAGAAATATTTTCGATGTCACATTATGATAATACAACAGTATTCTGGCCAAGAAAAGAAGACTATGGAAGCCTGGTACCATCCACCTATTTTTTTGTGGTAAATTTTGGTGATGGTTCTGAGACACAAAAAGGCTGGGTTGAATTAATAACAAATTAGAATATGAAAAAAAATCTATTAGTAATTTTGTGTTTTGTGTTTGCTTTTGCCGGCAATGCCCAGCAAGATCCACAATACAATCTCTACCAGTTCAATCAAATGGTTATAAATCCTGCGTATGCGGGTGCAAGAGATGGATTATCTGTTGTTGCTTCTGTTCGTAACCAATGGACGGGTTTTAAAGGCGCACCAAAAACAAATTGTATCAGTTTACATGGGCCTGTTCTAAATAAAAACATTGGTGTTGGGTTAACTGTTATAAGTGATGTAATGGGGCCTCGCAATATGTTTGGCGTGTATGGTAATTTTGCCTACATCCTAAAATTAAATAACAACTGGAAATTGTCTTTTGGACTAAACGCAGGTTATAACCGTTTTCAGTTTGACTTTTCAAAAATAACGTTTAAGTCAACTGAGAATAATTCATTTTTAACGCAAAACCAATCTTATAACGCTTTGGATATAAATACCGGTCTTTATTTAAGATCTAATACTTTTTTTGTTGGATTAAGTAACTCGCACATCCAAAATAAATCTTTATATAGTTATGATATTACCGGCGATACTACCGGGGGGAAAACCGGATCATATAGCATCAGTTACCGCCTAAGGACCCACACAATATTAACAATGGGTAAATCATTTAAAATAAATAATAATTTAATTTTTGCACCGACCTTTTTAATACGCACAGTAAACTATAGAGGAAACGGAGATCTTAACCTGAATTTTTTCTTATATAATAAATTATGGCTGGGCGCATTTTATAAGGGTAGTTATGGTCCGGGTTTTTTATTACAATACTATGTAAATAATAAGTTCAGGGTTGCCTATTCTTATGACACCGGAATAAAAGATGCGCGCAGATTAGGGCCAAGCCATGAAGTAATGATCGGCTTCGACTTTTCAGGAACCAAATCAAAAATGTTAAACCCAAGATTTTTATAGTCCTATATGTTAAAGAAAAATTTTTATTTTTTACTTCTTTCGCTCTTTTTAAGTCCTTTGTTTTCGCAAATAAACAAAGGTGATAAGTACTATGATAAATATCAATTTATTAAAGCAATTACTTATTATAAAAAAGCCACCAAAAGCAATTCTACTGTAAAACAACAAGCGTATATTAAATTAGCGGATAGTTATAAAAAGATCAACGATTATTCTAACGCAGAAATTTCTTATAGAAATGCTTTAGCAATAGCAACTCCTGTTCCACCGGAAGTACACTATAATTATGCCCAGGTTTTAAAAACCAATAATAAATACCAGGAAGCTGTAGAACAATATACTAATTACATTAAATTAAGTCCGAACGATGCCAATGCGAAAAACGCAATTAAATTTTGTAAAGAAATAAAATACTACACTTCAAAACCAATTGAATATGAAGTAAAGAATATTGAAAAAATAAACTCTCCAAAATCAGAGTTCTCTCCTTTCATTATCAATAACAAACTTATGTTTGTAGCTGAAAAAGAAGCTTTCAATTTTGTAGATTATACTGTTAACGATTATAACGGTGAACCATATCTTAATATGTACATAACAAATATTAAAGGTACAGATGCCGCTAAATATAAATACTTCTCAAAAAAAATAAATACAGATTATCACGACGGGCCTGCTTGTGTTAGTGCAGACGGCAAAACACTTTATTTTACAAGGGTAGATTATAAAAAGAAAAAAGATTTTGTTAATACAGCAAAGATCTATGTTGCAACCGGAGAAGATAGAAACTGGGGCAAGATCAAGCCTTTTGAATTTAACAGCGATAGTTATTCTGTTGCTCATCCCAGCATCAACAACGATAACACAAAATTATTTTTTACCAGCGATATGCCCGGTGGGCTTGGCGGTAAAGATATTTGGATGTCTACTAAAAATGGCGCAAGCTGGGGCAAACCAGTAAATCTTGGGCCCGATATAAATACAAGTGGAGATGAAATGTTCCCCACTATCCGTAAAGACGGAATACTTTTTTATTCATCAAACGGATTGCCGGGCTTTGGTGGCATGGATATTTATACTGCAAGATCAGTAGATAATAAATGGTTGTTAATTAGAAATGAAGGGATGAATTTAAACAGCAACCTGGATGATTTTGGGATTACTTTTTTAAATGATACTGTTGGTTATTTTTCTTCTAACCGTGTTGGTGGAAAAGGGAAAGATGATATTTACTGGTATTCATTCACAAACAGATCAATGAGTATTTCAGGTACTGTATTATTAACTGAAAATCCACTTGATGCTGCTTCAAAAGTAAAAGTTGTTTTAACGGATGAAAAAGGCATGGCATTAGATAGTACCAAAACAAATTCAGAAGGTTTTTTTGAATTTAAGAATCTAGATTCTGATAAAAAATACATGGCTGTTATTGATGAAACAGATCCAAAATTTACCGGGAAAGCACGTTACTATATGGCCGATAATAAAGGAAATATACAACGTGTTACTAATACCATCAATGGTGTAAAATTTGTGTTCAAGAATCTACCTTTCGATCCGAATGGCTTACCGGACATGTACACGGATGATAATTTAACCCTTGCCGGAAATTTATTATACGGCGAAAATCCAAGTAAAGCAATTAAGAACACCCGTTTAAAGATCATCAATGATTTTGGTGATGTTATTGAAGAAACAACTACAAATGAATTTGGCGCCTTTGCATTCAGAAATATTCCAGCCAATCAAAATTACATTATCTCTATAGTAGAGTCAGATATTTCGTTACCGCCAAACACTAAAGTAACTTTAACAAATAAAAGTGGTAAAGAATTAAAAACGTTTTATACCGGTAAGGATAAATTTAACTTCAGGATCCTAAGTTCTGATAAAAACCTATTGCAGGAAATGGATGCTGACGATGCCAATCTTGTTATGGATGTTTATGGTTATATGTATGACCAAAATAAAAAACCAATTGCAAATGCTAAACTTAAGATCAAAGAAGATATTACAAATGGTGAAGAAAAAGAGATCTCATCTTCAGAAAAAGGGAAATTTAATTTCAGGAATTTAAAAGGTGATAAAAATTATTTATTTGAAGTAGATGAGAATGACCCAAATTTTAAAGGTGTTACACGTATTTATATTGCCGATAGCAAAGGCAGGATCTATAAGGTATTAGACAAGAACGGAAGTGGCAAATTTGTATTTAAATTACTTGACGCCGACAAGGCCGCCATGGGAGAGTTTGTAGTTGATGATCCTTGGTTAGCAGTTTTGGAAATGAAAAATAAGGAAAAAGCAGAATTAACTATTGTAGAAAATATTTATTATGCCTCCGGTGATTTTAAATTTGATGATGCCGGACAAAAAGTAATGGATAAGATCATCACTGTTTTAAATAGTAATGCAAAATTACTTATTGAAGTGAGTTCACATACCGATTCACGTTCAAGCGATCAATTTAATTTAGCATTATCAAAAAAACGTGCAGATTATGTTGTGAATTATATGTTTCAAAAGGCATCAACAAAACCCGCTTAAAAGCCATTGGTTACGGAGAAACAAAATTATTAAATAAATGCTCAAACGGTGTTGAGTGTACTGATGATGAACATAAAATTAACCGCCGTACCGAATTTAAAATTAGCGAACAAGCCAACTTATAATATATGAACGTTATTCTGTTTGACCAGGAAGAAGCCTGGAAAAATTTATTGCCCTTAACCTATACCCGCCCTATTTCTGAAATTAGAATTGGCATTTTAACCATTAAACAAAAATGGGATAAAGAGTTAAATACCAACTGTAGCTATTCAACCAAAAGTTTTTTATCAAAAAAGTTTCCTATTAAAGAACAGGCCGATTCTCTTTTTATTAATGGCGGCCTCTGCCCTACTTCGGCATTGGTAGCAGAAATAAAAAAATTAAAACCTGTTCAGGCACTTGTAAAAAACAATATACTACTTGCATTTGTTGGCGAAGCAAAAAATTTGAAAGCACTCATTGATTTTGAAAAGATAGAATTTAAAGGTGATACTTTAAATGTATTGAACGTTTGGGATGTTTTTCAAAAAAATGGTGATGCCCTTAAACTGGATTTTGAAGTATTGACAAAAAACAAAAAATCACAACCATTAAGTAATACTGTTATTATTATAGGAAATAAAGATCTTGTTTTTTTAGAAGAAGGTGCAAAAGCCGAAGCCTGTATCTTTAATACATCTTCCGGACCTATTTATTTAGCTAAAGATGCTGAAGTAATGGAAGGCTCCGCAGTGCGTGGTCCTTTTGCTTTAGGCGAACACAGTGCTTTAAAATTAAGTACTAAAGTTTATGGGGCCACAACCATTGGTCCGCATTGTAAAGTTGGTGGTGAAGTAAACAATAGCGTTATTTTTGGTTACACTAATAAAGCGCATGATGGTTTTTTAGGGAATTCAGTAATTAGTGAGTGGTGTAATTTAGGAGCAGATACCAATAATAGTAATTTAAAAAATAATTATGGTAATGTAAAATTATTCAATTACCTGCAAAATAAAACGGTTGATAGTGGTTTACAATTTTGCGGTTTAATAATGGGCGACCATTCAAAATCCGGGATCAACACTATGTTTAATACCGGCACTGTTGTTGGTGTGGGCGCTAACATTTACGGTGGTAGTTTTCCTGCCACACATATACCAAGCTTTAGCTGGGGTGGTAGCGAAGGTTTTGAAACCTACAAACTGGATAAATTATTTGAAACTGCCGAAAAGGTTTTTGAACGTAGAAGTTTAAAACTGGATCTTAACGAAAAAGAAATACTCTCTGCTGTTTTTGAAAAAACAAAAGAGTACAGAAATTAATCTTATTAAAATTATTACATGAAAAAATTGATCCTGGCATTTGTTCTTATTTCGGGCATATGTACTTCGCAAATTCCTACCGGTTATTATAATTCCGCACAAGGTTTAAGTGGCAATAATTTAAAAGTTGCCTTGTACAATATTATTAAAAACCATACGCAAATTACCTATGGGGCTTTATGGACGGCCTTTCCACAAACAGATGCCAAAACGAATGGTAAAGTTTGGGATATTTACAGCTTCAATCCCAGCGGCCCCCAACCTTATGAGTATACTTTTTCAACTAACCAGTGTGGCAATTATAATTCAGAAGCAGATTGTTATAACCGCGAACACAGTTGGCCACAAAGTTGGTTTAACTCTTTAACCGGACCTGTATCTGATCTTTTTCATATTTATCCAACAGATGGTGAAGTAAATGGCAAACGAAGCGATTATCCTTATGGCAATGTAAGTAATGCCAGTTGGACAAGCATGAATGGTGGTAAATTAGGACCTTGTACAAATGTCGGTTACACACAAACTGTTTTTGAACCTATTGATGAATTTAAAGGTGATGTTGCAAGGAGTTATTTTTATATGAGCACACGCTATTATTCTGAAGATGCGGGATGGAGTACTTCTGATGCTACCAATAAAGCAACCATAGTTCCATGGGAGTTAAATGTATTGTTAGCATGGCATCACCAGGATCCGGTAAGTTCAAAAGAAATTGCGCGGAACAACAGTATCTATAACAATTATCAGCACAATCGTAATCCTTATATTGATAATCCGCAATGGGCAGACAGTGTGTGGACAAGTACTATTAATGGTTTTAAAGAAGAAGCTAAATTTAAAAATTCTTATTTAATTTATCCAAATCCATCAAATATAAAATTCAATATCATTAGTTATTTTGAAACGGAAGAAAATTCTATTTTAAAAATTACAGATGTTAGTGGGAAAATAATTGAAGAAAAAACGATCTCACCTGAAGAGATCAAACCAATAGATTGTAGTCAATGGCAGGATGGTATTTATTTTATTACTATTAGTAATTCGCGATCTGTTTCAAACTTTAAATTCATTAAGCAGTAATTACTTAGTTATCTTCCGGGCGTGTATGGTTATTTTTTGGCTTTTTAAAAAGCATACGCTGAATCACACGGGTAAAGCGTTCATTGGATGGATATTTTCTATTGGAAGTAATATTATTAAATACTAATGCTACCACCAACAATATTAAACAACCTGTTAATACAGGTGATAATACATATAAAAAACCAAGGCCTTTTATTTTTTCGGAACCAATTACTGCAATTAAAGCCGTTGCGCCACCGGGTGGATGCATTGTTTTAGTTACCTGCATTAATACTATTGATAGAGAAACTGCTAATGGCGCTGTGATCCAAATTACATCAGGTAAAAAAGTAAAAACAGTAACACCAATTAATGCGCTTATCAAATGGCCCCCGATCAAATTTCTTGGTTGTGCAAGCGGACTTTGAATGGCGCCATATATTAATACACTCGATGCGCCAAAAGAACCGATCAAAAAAAGATTATCGGCAGAATCAAGTATATGGCTTTGCAGGTAAGCAATTAAACCAATACCAATGAAAGAACCCAAAAATGCCCAAAGGTGTTCTTTAAAGTCAACCAAGGTTTCTTTATAGATCACCTAGCGCGAGATGCGGACGGTTCGTTTTATTCTTTTCCTGATCATTAAGAGGTTAAAGATACAAATGTTGTCTTGTTTTTTACTCACAAAATTCCGGTCACCGATTATTTTCTCAATTCACCTTCACCCTTATCTTGTCTACCGATATGCTATTTGTAATGCAAGACCATAAATATACTTTTGAATCAAGATTTAGAGCTGGAAGAACAGTTTTTAGCCCATGGAGGTTAAGTAATCATTAAAAAATAAAATAAATTTGTAAGTGAATGAACATTCATTTATATTTGTACCCGAAAAATGAGAACAAGGGACGAAAATAAAGAATCTGCGATCCGCGAAAAAGCGATGAAAATGATTGTTGACGAAGGGTTTGACGGTTTAAGCATGCAAAAACTGGCAAAAGCCGCGAATGTATCTCCGGCTACTATTTACATCTATTATAAGAACCGTGAGGATCTTTTGACCCAACTTTTTAACCATGTTCAGCAAACTTTTTATGATGTGGCTTTAGCGGGATTTAATCCTGATCTTTCTTTTGAAGAAGGTTTATGGATACAATGGAAGAACCGTTTAAAATTTATTTTAAAATATCCCGTTCATTTCCAGTTTTACGAACAGTTCCGGAATTCTCCCTGTATTAATCATACCGATGTTCAGCTTTCCGCTTTTAAACAAAGTATGAAATTGTTTGCGATGAATGCCATGAAAAAAGGAGAATTAAAAAAAATGGACCCGGAAATATTCTGGTCGATCGCTTATGGTACATTTTATTCTATGGTGAAATTTCATTTACAGGAAATTACCGTAATGGGTAACAATTTTAAATTAACAGAAGTAAAAATGAAGGCAGCTTTTGAAATGGTAATTAAAGCGCTTAAACCTTAAATTAAAAGAATATGAACATTTATTTAAGTAAAGAACCGGTAATGACAACTTCAACAAACAATGAAGGTCTCTATATTTTAATTTTTAAGACCAATATTCAGCTGGCAGAAGATTTGAAAGCGATTGAAGTATGTCTTGATCGCGAACAGGATATTATTGACTGGAATATTGACCGCGAAGATATAGATAACGTATTGCGCGTTGAATCAACCAGCGACAATACACAAAAAATAATAAAAACAATAACCGAAGCAGGATTTTTCTGTGAAGAATTAACTTATTAATCATACACAATTAAAAATAAATGGAAAAAACAATTTCTCTTGAAAAACCAACGCAGGTAAAACCTGAAAAAATAAAATTTACTCCTTACCAGGTCTCAGTTATCGTATTATTGGCACTTACACAATTTTCTGTTGTACTCGATTTTATGGTAATGTCGCCTCTTGGTGATATGCTAAAAAAATCAATGAGCTTAACTCCATCGCAATTTGGTCTTGTTGTTTCAGCTTATGGAATTAGCGCAGGAGCTTCAGGATTACTAACCGCGGGTTTTGCAGATAAGTTCGATCGTAAAAAATTACTTCAGTTTTTTTACATAGGATTTATTTTAGGTACATTATTTTGCGGGCTTTCTACAAATTACCCGATGTTAATTGCGGCACGTATTGTTACCGGAATATTTGGCGG
>JBDSFC010000100.1:0-7401 GCA_039919745.1 Bacteroidia bacterium
ACGGTGGGAGGGAATGTAGTAAGGCTTTTAAGGAACTCAATGCCATTCATATCTGGCATTTCAATGTCTAAAAATAAAAAATCAATTTCCTTAAAGTTTATTTTATTGAGCGCGTCAAAAGGTGTAAGATACGTTCCTGTACATGTTATATTTTCTACTTTAGTAAGATAAAGCTCTAATACTTTTGTAAAAAAGGGATCATCATCAATTATGGCGCATTTTAGATGCATATATTTTAAATATTTTTTAAAGTCATTATTGAATTTAAGGTTTGTTTTAATTCCTCAATTTTAAAGGGCTTCGATACAAAGCCATCCATCCCGGCTTCTTTGCATTTTATTTCTTCCTCCTTAAAAGCGTGAGCTGTCATAGCTAAAATTGGTATGGTGTTTTTTGGAGGCTGCATTTTTTTTCTGATATACCTTGTGGTTTCGTAACCGTTCATATCCGGCATTTGAATATCCATTATCACGAGATCAAAATCTTTTTTCTCTAGAATATTAATGGCTATTTTCCCGTTTGATGCAACTTCTACAATGGCTCCCAGGTCGTTTTCAAGCAAATATTTTGCCACCATCTGGTTTAGTGCTTCATCTTCTACCAACAAAATAGTTTTTCCTTTTAAAAAAGGCGTTTTAACCTCATTGGTTGTTTTGATATCTTCTTTTTGTTCGGTTGAGTTTATTCCAAATTGTAATTCAACATAAAATTTAGAACCTTCATTCTCTTTACTTTTAAACCATATCTTTCCTTTTTGACTTTCTACCAAATGCTTTACAATAGCCAATCCAAGACCGCTACCGTCATGTTGCTGTGTTGTATTTAAATGTGCCTGGTGAAAATATTGGAAGATATTTGACTGTTCCGATTCTTCAATGCCAATACCCGTATCGGATACAGTAAATAATAATTTAATAATTTTATGTGTTCTTATAGTTGTTTCTAAAGAGATCGTTATTGAGCCTTTTGAAGTAAACTTAATGGCATTACCAACCAGGTTGATCAATATTTGATTTAATCTTGCAGGGTCGCCATGTAATTGTGTTGGAATGTCTTTATCAATAAAACAATTCAGTTCAAGCTCTTTTTCATTGGCACGATACTGCATCGATTTTTTTATATTATAAACAAGATCAAACACATTAAAATCTATCTTTTCAATAGGCATTTTGCCCACTTCCAGTTTCGAAATATCTAAAATGTCGTTTATAATATTTAGTAAGTTGTGTGAAGCGTAGTTTACAAGTTGTAAATATTTTTTTCGCATCTCTTCATCTTCAGTATTTTCAAGCATATGCATCATGCCCATAATTGCATTAATAGGTGTACGTATTTCATGGCTCATGTTGGCAATAAACTGCTGTTTTGTAATAACCGCTTCCTCAGCTTTTTCTTTTGATCTGATAAGTTCCTGTTCTGTTTTTTTTCTCGAATTAATATCTGTATCTACTATTATTACTTTAACTATTGCATTTGTTTCATCGGTTACCGGTGTAATGGTTGTATGTATCCAATTGTGTTTGCCTGACCTATTAGTTATCCTGGATTCGCACGTTAATTGTTTTTTTTGTTCAAAAGCAAGCGCAAATATTTTTTGAAGTTTTTTTTCTGTTTGATCATTGCCTCTAAATATACGAACGTGTTTATTTTTCACTTCACTGAGCGAATAGCCAAATAATTTCTCAAAACTTTTATTCACCCAATCTATATTCGCATTTTTATCAAGAATAGTTATTGAGTTATTGATATGCGCCAGGGCCAATAAAATTTTTTCCAGTTCTTTTTCTGATTCTATTGCTTTTTTATTTTTAGCGTGATATTGCATCGCCCTTTTTATTGTTGTGACAAGATGCTTAAAATGAGAATGGGACTGGTTTTTTAGCAAACAATCAAATGCACCTTTGTTTATTGCAAGGTCAATATTCACTTCTTGTTCTGTAACAAAAATTACTGGTTGATCTTTTACAAGATCTATAATTGGATAAGCTGGTTTATTATTTAAAAGATAATTTGTAATAATCACATCATAATTATTACGTAACAGCAAATTTTTCGCGTCCTCAAAATTGGTCGCCACCTCACAATGCAGAAAAAATTCCCCACTTTTTATGTATTGTTGAAAGGCCTTTTGATAGGCTACATTTTCTTCAACAAATAGCAGTCGTTTAAGTATTTCCTTTTTAGCTGCCATGATTACCGGGTTTAACTCATAGTATTATATATACGTAATTGAAAAAAAAAAGTGTCGGATTTTATACCTTTTTTCTGAATTATTTTTGATTCCAAATGTTAAATGTGAGCTTATTTATTTAATAACAAAAAAAGTACGGGTTTCCGTACTTTTAAATTGATATTATAAAAAATAAAATTAAAATATTCTGGATGGCAAGGTTAACAATGGAATATGCGTATGAAAAGCCATCTTTTTAGTATTACTTTCTTTAAAAACTCTTGAAAATAAATTGTGCTCGTGCGGCAGCATAGTAACTACGTCAATATCATATTCATCAATAAATTCATTCAATCCATGAATAATATCATCATCTTCAAGATAATAATGTGTGTGTTCAATATCTTCAAGGTAATTCTGGATCCTCATACGCGAAACTTCTTTTTCTACTCCGATCAATTCAAGTTCTTTTACAATATTTAAAATAAAAAGTTTTGAATAAAACATTTTAGAAAAATCCTTCAACGGATCAAGTAAATGCGTATCGGTTTCTAAACTATAATCTGCAGCGAAAACAAGCTTTTTAAAAGGCTTAAATTTTGCTTTTAACGGAATGATCATTACAGGAACCAAACTTTGTCGTATTACATCTGTTGCAATACTTCCAATGATAAATTCACTAATGGCGCCGCTTTCACCAATACCCATTATTATCAGATCAGGTTTTTGAGTTCTTTCAATTTCAATAATTTCATCAACTGCAAAACCCTCCGTTAACATGGTTGTTACTTCATGCCCTGTTTTTTCTCTTATATATACGGCTTCTTTCGCTATCCTTTCTTCATTTTCTTCCTGCACTAACTGCGGATCAAGCATTACCGATGTTGTTACATCAGAAGCTATAACAATTGGTATATGGTAAGTATGGTAAAGAATAATTTTGCACTGAATAGTTTTTGCAAATTCAGCGGCGTATAATGAGGCATTTCTTGCGGCCTCAGAAAAATCGGTTGGAACAAGTATTGTTTTCATGGCTCCTCCTGTTATAATTGTTTAACAATCGGGTTAATTTTTAGTTTAATGCAAAATGTTATTTTCTTTTAAAATACTGCATAAATACATAAGTTAATATAAATCCCGAAACAACCCCTTCAATAGTAACTATTCCGGCAACGCATGCTGGCAAAGGAGTTAAGAATTTCCCGAAATTTGTATTATTCTGGATATAGCTCATAAACGCAGGATCCATTTTAATAGTAAAATACATAAAGATCACATATGGAATGGTTGCTAATAATGTAACCTGTGTACCAATGCGTATACCTTTTAAATAGTCAATTTTATGTGCAATTCTGCTACTACATAAGCGTTCAGCAGTTACAATACCTCCTAAAAGAATAAAAATATTTGCCGCTCTTAAATAAAAGATATTTTCTAAAGCATATGTTTTTATCAATAAAAAATAAGCGCTTAATACGATTGATGTTGAAATTCCAACAGCAATACTTTTAATTGCATGAGAATTATTTCTCCTAATGTGTTGCTCTTTTGCAAAAACCTGGGTTGTTTCCATAATATGAGTTTTTAATAAATTCTGTTTTTACTTATTTATACGTCAATTTTGGTACCAGTTAATATATATGGTGTCAACTGTTAAAAATCGGGTTTGAATTACCCAAAATGAGAGGTGAATTTTTTATTTACCCAGCGTTTCAAATTTCATCGAAAGTGAAATGCCATTTTCATCAATAAGTAATAATTTATGTTTACCAATACTTGGGTTTAATGCCAATTGATGGATCTCTTTTGTTTCACCAATAAATTCATCATCCATATGCCAGTACACTTTTGTATTTATATTTCTATGTGCTGCTTCAAAGACGGTCTGCCCTGTTTTTCCATCAATTTCAACTGGTACATATATTTTACTATTTGGTTTGGGATATAAAACAGCAATGGCGCGATCGGTTATTTTTGCAAGACATTCGGGTTTGAAATCAGGCAGTACTTTATAATTGGGATGATTGAATTTATAATAGCGTTCAATTAACGGAGGTAAAATAAACCAGGTTACATGTTTCATATTATAAACATTTTCGCATTCACTATCTACCCGGTATAAATTATTTTTTGTGAGGTGCACTATTTGATGATAAGGACAAGAAATAGTATTTAAACAGGTTTTTGGCATCCATACAAGTTCTGTTTTTTCACAAAGATCAGAAGCACGGTGACCGCTCTCAACACAAATAGTAATTTTACTCATATCGTTTTGTGGTTCGCTAAACCATTGCGTTGATCTTGGAAGCTGAGCAAATACATCAAATAATAATGGTGCGGCAGCTTTTATACCGGTTAAACCAGGTCTGCCTTCACCATCAGCATTTCCTATCCAAACAGCAACTACATAATCAGGAGTAACACCAATTGCCCAGGCATCTCTAAAACCAAAACTTGTTCCGGTCTTCCATGCTATTTTTTGAGAAGAGGCAAAGGCCCGCCAGTTACCATCTTCATCAGGACGGTTAACATCTACCATAGCCTGAAATGTACTATAAATAGCTGCTTTACCTGTTCTCATTTTAAAATTTGTTTTTTCTTTTCTCTTGTTTATTTTTTCGTTCACTAATACTATTGGTTTACTTTTTCCGGATTTTAATTCCTGTGCAATTTGTACATAGGCTTTACTGAGTTCATCTAACCGGGCTTCGGCGCCACCAAGTATTAATGAAAGTCCATAATGTTTTGCAGGTTTGTGTAAAGTAGTCAGACCATAATTTTTAAGATCGCGATGAAATTTTTCTAAACCATATTCATTTAACATGCGCACCATTGGAATATTTAAACTTCGGGAAAGAGCTTTGTTTGCAGCAACCGCACCATCATATTGTTTTGTAAAATTTTTTGGTGAAAAACTTCCAAACTGCGTTGGGATATCCGGTATCAACATTGTTGGTGTAATTGCTCCTTCTTCAAGACATTTTGCATATAAAAAAGGCTTTAAAATACTTCCTGTACTTCTTGATGCAGTAATGCAATCCACTTCATTACTATGTTCCTGGTCAACTGATCTTGTATTGCCAATGTAGGCTAATACTTTTCCTGTTTTTACAGAGGTAATAATTATTGCACCGTTATAAATTTTATTTTCCTGTAAACGTTCGCTATGCGTTTGTAAAAGTTGCATTGCTTTTTGTTGAAGGTTGATATCAATCGTACTTTCGATCGTTTTTCCTTTGTAACCTTCTTTAATTAATTTGGCCAATAAATGCGGAGCTAATTGCGGTAATCGTAAAGGCTTATCCGGTAAAGGTTCTGAGAGTGCTAATTGATAAGTTGTTTCATCTATCTTTTCTATATCATATAAACGTTTTAATAAGCGATTACGTTTATCCAGCAAACGTTTGTGATTTTTTCCCGGATAAATTAAACCCGGTGCATTTGGTAAAACAGCTAAGGTTGCACTTTCAGCCCAGCTTAATGAATTGGCATTTCTTCCAAAATAGCGCCATGAAGCTGCTTCCAGACCAACAACGTTGTTTCCAAAAGGCGCATTGCAGGCATAAGAATTTAAGATCTCTTGTTTATTAAAACGGATCTCCATTCTCGTTGCAAGGATCATTTCAATTACTTTTTCGAATAAGGTACGCGGGGGATTTTTGCGCATGATCCTTGAGAGTTGCATGGTAAGTGTACTGCCACCACTAACTACCCTGCCATGCCGCGCATTTTGCGAAATAGCCCTGCCAATACCCCGTGCGCTTATCCCATAATGATGATAGAAGTTTCTGTCTTCAAATTCCAAAAGACAAAGTTCAAATTTTGAAGGAATTGCCTTGCCCGGACTAAACCGCCATTGGCCATCTGTAGCTATTTTGGCTCCAAGCAAAGTGCCATCTTTATCAAGTAATACAGTAGAAGTACTGCTATTAAATAACTCATCCGGCAGACAATTAATATACCAAACGGTAAAAATCGTTAAACCGACCAAAAGCAAACGGTTCTTCCATTTTTTGATCTTGGTTTTGTTCTGTTTGTAGCTGTTATAGGCTTTTTGTAACATTTATAGGTCAAAAGTACGAGGGATAAAAAACAAAATTTCGGTCTTTTATTATTCGCAGCACTTTTAATAGGAAGTGTTTTTTATCTTTGATTAATTGAAATGCATCTTTCTATAAAAAAACAACTTAAATATCTTTTTTTAATTTTCCTTTTTTCCTTTGCGGGTCTTGCCCAGCAATACAATTTTCATAATTATTCGGTAAAAGAAGGCGTCGCACAATCGCAGGTATATAGTTTATTGCAGGATAGCCGCGGTTATTTGTGGATGGGAACACAGGGGGGCGGTATTACCAGTTTTGATGGTGTAAATTTTAAAACATATACTGTAAAAGATGGCCTTATTAATAATTATGTATCCTGCATTAAAGAAGATACTGATCATAATTTATGGATAGGAACCATGAATGGTTTGTGCAAATACAATGGCATTGAATTTGAAAAATTTGTTTTGGTTGGTGATTCTGCACAGGTAAGTATAAAAAATATAGATTTTGATAACAAAGGAAGAAAATGGTTGGCTACGAACGTTGGCGTTTTATTTTTGGATGATAAAGAAATAACCAACGTATCAGAATTATTAAAGGATAAAAAAACAGTTGTTACTTCTATTTTGGTAGATAAGCAGGATAATGTTTGGTATGGTAATTCAGAAGGTCTATATAAGATAACTGAAAATAATAATGTATTTACTAAAGTAAAATTTGATAAGTCGAATGGATTTACAAATAATTCTATTCCATGTATTAAACAAGATGCAAAAGGAAATTTATGGATAGGAACTTATGGTGATGGTGTTTATGTTTATAATGGTGATAAATTTTTTAGAATAGATCTTAACCTGGAGCTTTATAAGCAAACTATTTTAGATTGTTATTTTGATAAGCGTGATAATGTTTGGCTGGCAACATTAAACCATGGTGTAGCACAATATAATACTATCTCAAAATCTTTTTCCTGGATAACAGAGAACGAAGGTTTAAGTAATAATCATGTAAGAAGTATTATCCAGGATAAGAGCGGCAATTATTGGTTTGGTACTTCAGGTGGTGGCGTTTGTAATTATTTTGGAAAACAATTTACGGTTTACGATAAATCATCCGGCCTGGGCGGGAATTTTATTTACAGTATTTTTCGTGATAGTAAGCAACGTTTATGGGTGGGTACATCCG
>JBDSFC010000206.1:0-3589 GCA_039919745.1 Bacteroidia bacterium
GAATACGCTGAAAAACACAAACTAATTGTACGGGAATATTTTGGCGGTACTTATGAAAGTGCCGCAAAGGATGAACGAAAGGAGTTTCAGAGAATGCTTGCATATCTGAAGAAGACCAAGTATAAAATCTCCAAAATTCTCGTTTATAGTTTGGAACGTTTTTCACGTAATGAAAATTCCATTTGGTTAAGTATGCAATTGCGAAAGTTGGGAATAGAGATCATTTCGACCACCCAACCAATTGATACTACTAATCCTGCCGGAGTAATGCAACAAAAAATGCTTTTTATGTTCGGAGAAATGGACAATGCTTTAAGAAGACAGAAGTGCATGGCAGGAGTAAAAGAACATTTGATACAAGGCGAATGGGTAACTGCTTCGCCCGTTGGTTATGATACAGTAAAGCATAATAAGGAACGTAAAATTGTAGTAAACGATACAGGCTTAATCATCAAAAAAATGTTCTATTGGAAAGCCAAAGAACGGATGCCAAATGTTGAAATACAAAAACGTCTTAAAAGCTACGGACTGAATTATTGCCTTCGGAGAATTGGCGAAATACTTACAAACCCTTTCTACTGTGGCAAGATGGTTCATAAAGCATTGGAAGGTGAAGTGGTGGATGGTAAGCATGAGAAAATAGTTTCAGAAGCTATTTTTTTAGAAGCCAATAATATCATGGCTGAAAAGAAACTCGGCCTGCAAACCAAAAAGGAACGCCCTGAGATCGCTTTAAAACGGTTTATGCGGTGTGCTTCCTGCTCCAAACCAATGAGAGGGTATATCGCAAACGGATGGAACGTATCTTACTATAAATGCAACACGCCGGGTTGTAAGTGTAACCGCAATGCAAACGAAGTAAATAATAAGTTTGCAGGAATGTTAGATGGATATAGAATCGATAAAGATTACCTTCCTTTAATTAAAGAGCAGTTACATTTAACCTTTCAGGATCACAACGCAGGACTTAATGAAAGTGAGAAAGGAATTATCCGTCAATTGACAGATATCCGTCAAAAACTCGAAAGACTTGAGGAGCGTTTTATACTGGAAGAATTGACGGGTGAGCTTTATAATAAGTACAAAGCCAAGTTCGAGAAGGAAACCGAAGAATTAGAGGCACAAAGGGCGAATAATAAAATAGAGATGTCGAAGTTGGAAGACTTCATTTCTGTAAGCCTTGAGTTCGCCTGTAACCTTCGTGAAATGTGGGCTTCCGGCGACTATACCCAACGCCAAGAACTACAAAACGCACTCTTTGAGGCCGGAATTGTGTATGATCGCCAAAAAGATGAATGTCGAAGTACGGGAGACAATGAATTTATTACTGAAATCGCCCAATTATCAGGCGATTTCAGTAACTTTCCCACCGCAAATAATAAAATTATTAAGCTAACTTCGGTTGGCGCAGGCTGAGCGGAGTCGAAGCCTTTTGCTTTATTTTTATAATGACTCTGATTTTTGCATTCAGCCAACCGAGGTAAGATCTCGAAATTTCCTTCTATTAAAGCTTCTTTCTTTTTTTTTGTCCAGCCTTTTATTTTCTTTTCCCACTTTATTGCTTCTAATTCTGACTGAAACTTATTGCTCCATAACAATTCAAGTGGTCTTCTTTTAAAAGTATAACAAGCAGGATCGATTCCTTCTATATGTTGATTAAATCTTATTGTTATATCATTGGTTATTCCAACGTAATAAGAGTTATCCGAACATTTTAAAATATATACATTAAGTTCTTTCATTAAAATTCTAGATACTCCCTTCGACTCCGCTCAGGGTGACGTAAATGAGAGTTATAAATTTATTCCGCTCAGGGTGACGTGATATTATACAATTAATACTATTTCAAATTTATACACGATATTCGATGGAGTAAATCTTGGATAACTTGAACGCCCTTCGACTCCGCTCAGGGTGACGTGTTTATAGCCTGCTTAGGGTGACGTGTTTATAGCTTGCTCAGAGTGATGTAAACAACATGTACGAAATTTATACGTCAGGCTGACGTGGGGCCGAAGTCTATCCACCAGCCTTCTTGGATCTATAACCTTCTTTTAAAAGCAATAAGATTAGTTTCTCACGGTGATCACCCTGAATTAAAATTTCGCGTTCTTTAACTGTGCCACCCACACCGCATTTTTGTTTTAATAATTTTCCTAAGGCTTCAATATCTCCGGTTTTACCAGTAAAGCCATTAATACGGCTTACAAATTTTCCACCCCCTAAACGGTCTAAATAAACTTTTAATTGTTCTTGTTTGGGAGCAATGGTACTTTCTTCTTCCGGCTCGTTGTTGTTATTCAAACTGAAATTAGGATTGGTAGAATAAACAAAACCATCTTTGTTCTTATCTTTTTTGCTCATCGTTTATTTTTTAAAATAAATACCGCGCAGGCCAATGATAACAAAATTAAAACACCTAACATAAGATACGGAAATTGCACTTTATGTTCTTCTATTATTGTTTCTTCGGTTGAGGTTTCAATAAAATTATTCTCATCAATTTTTTTATTCTCTTTAGCAAGGCTATCTGTTAAAACATTTGCGCGTTGCAAATGTTCAAATGCTTTTTCGTAATTGTTGGTTAATTTATAATATTCTGAATAGGTTTTTAAAGCATCAATTTTGGCGGCTAAATAATTAAACTTTAAAATAATACTATCCGCAATTATTAAATTTTCCAATGCATGTAACCCATCTTTCTTATTGATATAAGCAGCGGCAACATTCAAATAACTGTCGGCCATTTCCATTTCATTCTCCATCAGATCTTTTATTTTAATGGAGTTTAAACAGTTTGCTATAGCCGCATCGTAATTTTGTTTTTGAATATTTATATAGGCTAAGTTATTAAAGCAGGAAGCCTGTATTTCGTAATCAAACCTTTTTTCCGAATTTTTCAAGGCACGCATAAAATAACTTTCGGCAACGTTGATCATTTTTAATTCAACACTTAAAACACCTAAATTTAAAAGGCAATTATCAATTTGTTTTGGCAGCTTTAATTCGTCATTAATTTCAAGGGCTTTTAAATAAGCATCTTCAGCCGATCTGAACCTTCCAAGGTCTGAATAAATATTACCAAGATTGGCCTGGCTTAAAGCGATCCCGGTTCTATCATTAATAAAGGTTCGCAGCTTTAAAGCTTTTTTGTGGAAAGACAAGGCAGTATTAAGATCGCCCTTGCGGTAAAATAAAATACCTAATAAATTAAAAGCTTTTGCGGTGTAAAAAGGCTGACTCGCTTTTTGCGCAAAATTTTCGGCCAGGCGGGCGCAATCGTAACTGTATTGCGCATCAATAGCACGGTGCGAAAAACCCTCATCGTAAAATAAATTCACGCGATCTGTATCGTGTGCTAACTTTTGCCCAACCAGATTTAGCGAATCAATATCCTGACTGCTAACGTTTAATAAATTAAGTATAAAAAAAATAAAAAATAGTGGTCTCACAATAATTCAAATATATACATTTATAAATAAATAGTTAAAATTAAACAAGCACTTAATATGATAAAATATTTAATGTATCAAAAAAATCCGGCATCTCATTATGTATACATTGATATGTTTGTGGATTCTATAACTCA